>JABFRJ010000408.1 GCA_013141255.1 Hyphomicrobiaceae bacterium | reverse complement strand
GTATTGCGCCGCAGATGGTAGCCGGTCGCTGTTTATCGGTCCTGATTGCAAGCGGACGCTCGAAGCTGTTGAGAAGCAACAGTACAAGCAAGGCACCTCCGAGCCCGACAAAGACAGCGGCTTCGATCACGATAACGACGCTACCGGTTACTACGTTTACACCCGCTTCGCCTTCCAAAAGGTCCGCCCCGACATGGTGCCGATCATGGGCCGCTAAGGGAGACACACATGCTCGAAACCATCCAGTTGCTCATCAAGAAAGACACCGATCTTCCACTTCGCGCATGGCGGATTGGAATGCTCGAAGAGTTCCGCACCTCCAAAGTGTATGACCGGATTAAAATTCCTTTTCACACCGAGAAGGAAGGAGACGGGACTTACGTGCCTATCCGCAAGCGGCGTCCGTCCGTCCGGTACGGGCTCCCCATGATCATCGTCAACGACAGCACGTCACTATTGTTTTCCGAAAGCCACTTCCCTGCCATTCAATTGAAAGAGCGGACGGCCCTTCGCACCTTGAAGCTCAGCGGCGAAGCCTCCGACGTGGAAACAAAGGCCGATGACGACAACAAGTCGAAAGGTCGCAAGCGGCCTGCAAAAAAGAAGGCTTCTGCCGCGCTTCAAGAGAAGAACGAGGACATTGCTACGCTGATCAACAACCTGATCAAAGAGGCTCGGCTTCGCGCCATTATGCTCGATGCAGCGACCCGAGGGTCCGTTGGATCAGTCGCCATCCACTTCCGACTATTGAAGTCACGAGTGTTCTTCAAGGTGCTCTCGACGCAATACCTGACCCCAAGCTACGATCCTGAAGAACCCGACAAGCTCGTATCCGTTGTCGAGAGATACAAGATCAAGGGCGCTCAAGTTGCCGCCATGGGGTACAGCGTCAAAAAGGACGACCTATCGGCTGACTATTGGTTTCAACGCTCTTGGACCAAGACGCAAGAGTTGTGGTTCGTGCCGTGGAAAGTCTCCGACACTCCGCCACAGGTTCCCCCAACCAACTACGTGCCCAAAGGTACAGTCTCACAAAGCCCTGTCGCCATGGATACGCCTGTTCTTGAAGGTGGCGCTGATGCTCGCCGGTCCGTCAATCACGGGCTCGGGTTTGTGCCTGTTGAATGGATCCGCAATCTCCCCGGCGGCGATGAGACGGACGGCGCGGCCACGTTTGAACCAGCGCTCGAAAACTCGGTTGAAATGGACTACCAACTGAGCCAATCCGGTCGCGGGCTCAAGTATATGTCCGACCCGACACTCGTGATCTCCGAGCCTCCTATCACGCCAATGGGCAACAGTAGCGAGCCCATGATCAAATCAGCCGCCAACGCTCTTCGAGTTCCCGAAGGTGCATCGGCGCACCTGTTGGAAATCTCTGGCGCTGGCGCTGCTGCGGTAGAAAATTACGTCCGCACCGTGCGGGAGTTTTCGCTTGAACTCTGCGGCGGCAACCGGTCATCCGCAGATAAACTGTCAGCCGCTCAGTCAGGCCGCGCCATGGAGTTGATGAACCAAGGGCTGATCTGGCTCGCCGACAAGATGCGAACATCCTACGGCGAAGTTGGGCTAATCAACCTTATCCGCATGGTCGTCCGAGCCAACGAGAGTTTCCCACTCAATATCTTGGGGCAGACCGTGCCCAAGGGGTTTTTCGGCGCAGCAGACAGCATCGAAATCACGCTGAAATGGCCCCCGTGGTACGCACCAACACTGCAAGACCACATGAACCAGGCATCAGCCATGAGAACTTACCGGCAAGCCGACGTGCTCAGTCAAGACACCGCCGTCCGACAAATCGCTCATGACTTCGACATCGAAGATCCAGAGGATGAGATCGAGCAAATTCGATCCGAAAAGGATGACGCAATGAAACGGCAGGTCGAGATGGAAAAACAGACCCGCCCATTTGAATACAAGCCCTCCGGACAGAAGCCCGAGGCTTGAACCTAACCCGCTCTTGGTTGATCCAAGACGGCATACCCGAGGGTTGATGGCTTCGCGAGCTTGATGCCCTTCCAGTGAAAGCGCCTCGCGGGCGCCAACGCTGGCACGCCTGCCGCGAGCGGCGTGTTGTCACCGTGCGTCCACCACCCGGTCATTTGCCTTGCTTGATGCAGGCAGTGGCCGGGTTTCATTTTTGAGGCACATCCTTGCCAGACGGCGGGATCAACTGAGGGGACTATACCATGCCAAATTGGCTTTTGAAACTGATCGACGGCGGCATTCTCCGGGAGCCTGAAAACGGCACAGGCACCGGCACGCCACCCGCAAAGACAACGCCACCAGTGCAGACCACAACGACCAATGATGACGACGAGGATGATGACGATGACGTTGTCTCCGAACGGCGCGACGGCAAAGACGGATGGCGGACACCAACCCGCTACGAAAAGCGGCTCCGCGCTGAGAACGCGCAAAAGCGGCAAGGGATACGCGATCTACAGGGCAAGCTCGCTGCTGAGGTTCAAGCTCGCGAAGCTGCCGTTGCTGCTGTGAAAGCTGAATACGAAGCAAAGATCGTTGACGCTGTGAATACAGCTCGCGGTGAAGGCACATCGATGCTGACCCGCATCAAGCTCGAAGCTGAGGCACAAGCCGCTGGACTTCTCGATCTCGACACATTGTCCTTGCTTAACGCTGCCGACGCAGGCATCAAGGTTGACAGTAAGGGTGTCGTAACTGGTGTGGCCGAGGCCATCGCCGCCTTCAAGAAGGCCAAGCCTACGCTGTTCAAAGCGGAAAGCGAAACCGAGAAGAAGACAACGACCTCCACCACTCAAACGCCAACACCTAAATCAGGTGACGGCAAGTCGGCCAGAGATATGACCGACGACGAGTGGAAAGCCGAAATGAAAAGGCTCAACGTTCGTTGAGTTGGTTTGCGTACCATGCGCCCATCGGACCAGACGGTATTGGGGCAATCCGTCATCTCGCATGAGAGGTCCAGATTATGCCCATTTCAGACTTTCCCGTAGAACTCCAGGGGATCATTCAGCAAAACCACCTTGAGCGCGGCTTCCGCGATGGCTTGCAGGCCACTCTCGGATACCGTGCCGTTGCTGATCCAGAACCGATTGCCACCAACGTCGGTGAAACCGTCACCAAGACCCGTGACGGTTTGCTCCCGGTCGATGAAACCCCGCTGGACGCTGCTGCCGTTAATTCCAACTTCGACAACGGCATGACCCCTAAGTCATCCCGCGTTGAACAGTTTACGCTCAAAATGAATGAGTACGGCATCACGCTTAATCTTAATACGGTGAAAGACGCTGTTGGGATCGCTGGTCGCTTCATCGGCAACGCTCGCCGCCTCGGTGAGAACTCACAGCGGACGCTCGACACTCTCGCTCGCAATGCGCTTTACGCCACCTATCTTGGCGGCAATACACGCGTTCTGGCGACGTTGGGCGCTCCTGGCACGACGGTCGTGGTTGATGACGTGCGCGGGTTCGAGGTGGTGTTCAACCTGTCAGGCCAGCCCGCCGCAGTCTCGGCGCAAATGCCAATGGCAGTCCAGTTTGCTGGATCATCGGGTGAGGTTCGCAATCTCATTGGTGTTGTTCGGCACGCAGTCAATGCGAACGTCTCGTCGCTGAAATCCATCGGCGGTTGGTCGGGCACATTGCAGTTCGATGCCAACGTACCAGTCGTTGAAGCAACCGCGGGCATTTCAGTTGTTGCCGCTACGGCTCCAATCGTTATCCGCCCTTCGGCCCGCCTTTCGACGGCTGACCTTCAAGCGACCGACACACTCAAGATGGTGGATCAGTTGATCACCGCCACCTCGATCATGCGAGACAACGGTGTTCCAGCCATCGATGGCTTCTATAATGCCTACATGTCGAACCGCGCCCTTACCGGCCTGTTCAAAGACGACGACTTCAAATTGCTCTACCGTGGCGAGCATGGGACGACCGAATATAAAGCTGGCACAGTCTTTACTGTTGGCGGCATCCGGTTCATTCCGAACAATATGTCACCACAGCAGAAGCTCGGCGCATTGTCGATTGATCGGACCGTTGTCTGCGGTCAAGGCGCATTGATCGAAGGCCAGTTTGAAGGGCAAGACAAAACCGAAACACCAACGGATGTGCATCTGTCGGTGAAGATCAACGGGGTCTCGATGATCACCCGCGAGCCTCTTGACCGGTTGCGGCAGAACCTCGCTCAGTCGTGGCATTGGATCGGCGGCTACTGCGTCCCCTCTGATATGACGGCAGACACACTCGCAATCCCAACTGCAAACAACTCGTGGTTCAAACGCGCGATCGTTCTTGAAAACGCTCGCCCCTATCAGATCTAAGCCAGGTCTTAACGCATGTTCGGATCGGCCTCAACCTCAGCTTAAAGGTTGCAGGCCGATCCTAGATCAAGCGTTAACCATGAGGGGCACAATGGCGAAGAAACCAGAGAAAATCGACAAGCCAGACGATCAAAAAGCTGACGTTGAAGCTCAGTCGCTTCCCGCCAAAATCAAGATGCTTGAGCCTCACGGGTTCATCGATGATGAGACCGGCAAGAGTTACTTTTGGCAGCAAGGACAAACCGTCTTCGAGCCTGCTGAAATTGCAATGTTGGTTGAGCGTAAAGCGAGCTTCGAGCCCGTTTCCGACGCGTAACAGATGAGAGGACGGAGATTGCCGCCATCTCTACTCTGCTCATTCCATCAGGCGGACATCCACTTTTGAAGGAGTTACACGATGGCGAAAGCTGCAACCAAGGGCAAGAAGAAGCCAAAGCGCAAAGCCGCAGCGGCCACGACCGCTCGTCGGAAGAAACCAAAAGCCGCCGGTCGTGGCCGCAAGGTACCAAAGCGTGCTGGCCGTAAAGGTGCAGCCAAGTTGTCGAAAGCTCGGTCGAGCAAGTCAAAAAGCGGATCTGGCAACAGCTAATCACTGCTCGGCATCCACATCATCCACTCTCGATCTAAGAGGACACCATGGCTCTCCCAGCCGTCCGCAATCGCGGAACTAATGCAGCAACGCGCGGCGGTGCGGCTGCGAAAGCAAAAGCGAAACCTGCCAATAAACGGGCGGCTCGCAAGGCCAAGGTTGCCGCGCTCGCAAAGCGCGGTGGCACCAAAGGCGAGCGTGCCGCCGCTAAGGCCGCACTCAGCCGCATGAAGGGCCGCAAGACCCCGAAGCGTGGAAAAGCAGCCGGTCGCAAAGGCGGCAAGTCTATGACGAAAGCCCGCTCGTCGTCAGCTAAAAGCGGCTCAGGCAATAGCTAAGTCGTTGCGTAGGAGGGTAACAGTATCGCGTCCCTCCAACCCGCTCAATACCGAGAGAGAGAGAGAGAGAGTTATGGCGAAAGCTTCATACACCCGGAACGACACCAAGTTGTCCGCTCGAAAAGCACGTCACGCCAATGATCGGGCCGCTGCGGTGAAGTCCATGCGGGCAGCGGCAAAATCGGGAAACAAGAAAGAGGCTTCTCGACTTAAAAAGGTGATCGCTTCTGGTGACAAGAAGCGCAATGCCGAACTGAAGTCCATCCGTAAAGGTGGCAAGGGCATCACGAAGGCCCGCACATCGAAGTCATCGTCTGCAACGACGAATAGCTAACTGTCAACGAGGTCTCCATGTTCACCGACGCAGAGAAGGTTAAGCTCCGTCGCTTCATGGGGTATCCCGCTTATGGCGAAGGCAACAATCAGTTTCAGTCGTGGCGATACTTCACCTCTTACGGCACGCTCGAATTTAAATTCAATCACATGACGGCGGATGAAGAAGCTGAGACCCGCAGTTTCTTGACCCGCATTCAAACGCTCTACGACGACATCTTCGGCGCCCGTGCCAACATGGATACCGCGTCCGCTGCAATCTGGACCCGCAACCCCATCGAAGTCGCCGAACGTCGGGCTCTTTACGACATGCAACGATCCGAGTTGTGCAACTTTCTTGGGCAACCCAGAGGGCCACACTTCGGCGGCCGATCCTACAACACTCAGATCGTTATTTAAGGAGTAGTTAAATGGCTGGCCTAACAAAACGCCAACGCGCTGGGAAACAAGCGGCTCGCACAAGAAGTGCGAACAATTTTGAAGCACGAGCCCACAATGCCTCATTCATCAAAGCCGCGAAGATTGCCAAGAAAGAAGGACACACATACGCTGATGGCAAGGGTCGATACGGATACAGCGCTAAAGCGACGTACAAGCTTGGCAAATCCCAAGAACGCGCAAGCTCCAGGGTCGAGATGATTAAAAGGGGTGTAACCGTAAAGAAGCTCGCAGGTGGAGGCGTGAAGCTGACCCGCGCGCGTTCGTCGAAATCTAAGAACTCGACGAGCAATAGCTAAGTCATGGACGGCACCCGGCTCCAGCAAATCGTCAATAAGGGCTACGCCATCGCGGCGAAGCAAGTCGGCTTTCCGTTCCAGCATTACCGTCCCGCGACAATCGCGAGCCCTCTCGACGTGCTTAATCGGCAAGCCGATATTGTCGCCGCATTCCCTGCGTCTGTTGGGCAAGGGTTCGTGTTTGAAAAGATGGTCGATCATTCGACCCGGTACTATTCTGCTATGATCGATGCTTCGTTGATCCAGCCCGGCGATTTCTTCGTGCATGACGTGCAGGGTATCTATCAAGTCCTCAATGTGCAGCCCGTCGCCGCGCCGCTGGCCGTCCGGTGTTTCCGCACCATCGACATAACCCGTCCTGCTGGCTCATCAGCCGAGGGGCTTGATACCTACCAAGGATCACTGCCCGAGACCGAATTGCCGATCCTCTCAGATTGGCCCACATCCATGCACGATGCGGGCAAGTCATTCTCGAAGCGGGGATCAGGTGGCGAAACGAAACTCCCCGATAGTGTCGGGGCTGGAAAATTTGAAGCGTATCTATGGGCCCCATCCGGCACCATGATCCGCTCATCCGACGTTGTGACCTGCGATCTCGGGCTTCGGTATATCGTCGAGACTGCCGAACTCTCCGAAGTTGGCTGGAAGCTACGCATTATGCAGGAGACAGTTTGATGACCCGCAAACTCAAGCGCAACCTTGCAGCCGGCCGCTCCGCCTCTGAACGGGCAAGCTCGCTCGCGTACCGGAAGGATCGCGGCGGCAGAGTGCCAATCCGCTACAGGTTCAAGGCAGGCAAGGTCGCGTCGAAAAGCTCGAAAGTGCAGCGGCTCGTGAGCGCCAAGAAGGGCAGCTACGGCACCAAGAAGAAATCGATTAACACTCGTCCATCCGACCGCACCAAGGCCATTCGCGCCGCGCGGGCAGCATTTCGTGGGCGGCTCAACCGCAAATCGGCAGGTTCAAATCGGTTGACGGCATCGAAGAAAATTTCATCAATCAGATCCGCGCGCGCTGCTGGCAGACGATTTTCGCTGCATCCCGTCGCGAGTTACAGGAAGCGCCGCCGTGCTGCGGCCAAATCGTATCAGGCGGCACAGGTCAAAGCCAAGAGACAAGCTGCCGCCCAAAAAGGGCGGGAGACCAAACTCGTCAATAAGCTCGCATCAGCGCTTAAACAGAGCATGAAGGGTCGAGCCGCGAAAGTCAGCAAGACAAGTAAATCTGTCCAAAGGGCAAAGCGCGGTTTCGCCGCTGCTGCATCGTCGAAATCTGGATCGTCCAGCACGCAAAGCAAGTGAGGCGGCTGTGGCCGATCTAACCGACGTTGAAAATGCTCTCGCCGCTCTCTGCGCTTCCGCTGTTTACCCAAGCGGCGTTGGCAGTGGCGCAGCTACGGGCATTCCAACTCGGATTTATCCAGGGTGGCCCATGTCCGCCAAGCTCGACAAGGATCTGAAAGACAAGAAGGTCAACGTCTCAATCTTCGCAGGCAAGTCCGAGCGCAACACTACCCGCTACCCCCGTGCCATGCGGGTTTACGGCAAGCCCGGATCAGAATTGCAGGCGTCCATTGCAGGCAATGTTATCACTCTTGGAGGGACGCCCACAGCACCAGGCGCTTTGACGGCTGTCATCGATGGGGTACCATTCTCGGTTGGTATTCAGACCGGATCAACACTCGAAACGCTCGCGACTGCGTTGGCTCAAGTCATCAATCAATCCCGCCCTGCAATCTCGCTTGGCACGACACTCGCGATCCAAAATGCACAGACAATCATCGTCAAGCGATCAACGGTCGGCAAGCTCGGACAAGAGCTTCGCAGGCAAGAGCGACACTTCACAATCTCTGTGTGGGCTTTCTCTCCCGATAGTCGGGCGGCTACCGCAAAGCTGATCGATCTTGCCTTGACTGAGCCACACTGGATTGTATTGCCTGACGGATCAGCCGGTCGCATTCGATACATCAATACAATGGATCACGATGAGCCACAGAAGTCGCTCGAATATCGCCGCGACATTGTCTATGCCGTCGAGTACCCAACGGTAAAACTGATCGATGGGCACGAGGTCATGATTGCAACCCGCGAGACCGAAGGCGGGCAACACGTTTCGCCATCCACAGGCGGATCACACGGGGAAGCCATCATAACAACCAACACAACCTAGTTGCACGGCTCGTTCGACGCAGTTACCTTCCACTCTAAATATGACTGCTCATCGCACCGCGACGGTGATGGGGCGCTCCAAGGAGACCCATCATTATGCCTATCTCGCCCATCGGTCAGATCAACACCACCGCGCTTACGGTCCCCGACGTTTACGTCCAGATCGTGCCGCCGCAGCTTTTGATCAACGGCATTCCGTCAAACATCGGCGGCCTTGTCGGCGTTGCCACCTGGGGACCCGTCAATCAGCCTGTGATCACCGGATCGCCCGCTGAATGGGCATCGATTTTCGGCATTCCAACGACCCGCACTCACGATATGAGCACGCACGCCATGATCGCGTTTGAAGGCCGCGCCTCTGCGATTAAAGCGGTGCGGGTGACAAACGGCACTGAGACCTTTGCCACAACCACCATTCTCGCAACGTGCTTGAATGTCGCGTCGAAGCACAAGGGGTCAGGTGGAAACGGTACCAAAATCGTCATCAACAAGGGATCGAAGCTCGGGACGGTTCAAGTCCGCATCCAGCGGGCGACCATGTTGCCTGAGATTTTTGATAACGTCGGGCTTGGCTTGACCGACAACGCTCTCTGGCTTGCTATCGAGGACGCCATCATGTTGGGCGTGCCCAACGGTCGCGGTCCCTCACAGATCGTGACCTGTGATGCAGGCGCAGGGACAGCGGCTCCCGCCTATGGGACTGCCTATTCCCTTGCTGGCGGCAGCGATGGCGACGGCGTTATCACCGAAGCCATATTGCTTGGGACCGACGTTAATCCCCGCACTGGCATGTATGCACTTCGCGGGCAAGATGTGTCCGTGCTTAATATCGCTGACCTCACAAGCTCGACGGCATGGACGACGATGCAGGCTTTCGGTCAAATCGAGGGTTGCGAAGTCGTCAACGCATTCGCCAAGTCTACATCGATCGCTGATGCTCGCGCCGCCAAGGATGCAGCCGGCATCGACGATTGGGTGATGAAGTTTATGCACGGGGATTGGGTCTACTGGAACGACACCTACAGCGGCATGTCCCGCCGTCTCGTGTCCCCACAAGCCTATATGTTCGGCAAGTTGTTGGCCTTAGCGCCACAGCATTCCCCACTCAATAAACAGATGAACTCCGTCGTCGCCACTGAGCGGTCAATCGCAGGCATCCCTTACACCGAGGGCGACCTGCAAGAGCTACGGTTAGGTGGCATCGATGTGATCGCAAACCCCTGCCCAGGAGGGCGGTACTTCGGCTCCCGCATCGGCTGCAACGCTTCATCGAATGCCGCGACACACGGGGATAACTATACCCGAATGACGCACTATATTTCCAAGACGCTCAACCGTGCCATGGGGATTTACATTGGTGAGTTACAGTCAACCGATCCTAACGACGATCTGCGCCGCCGCGCCAAGGCCACGCTCGATGCGTTTCTGACCGCGTTGCAAGAGCAGAAGCAAATCGACGCTTTCCAAGTCAGTCTCGATCTAACCAACAATCCCGCCAACCGGATTGCCTTGGGCCACCTCGAAGCGACAGTCCGAGTTCGGTATTTGTCGGTCGTTGAGTTCTTCATAATCAATCTTGAGGGCGGACAAACCGTCACCGTCACCCGCCGCGACACACAATCGCTCGCGGCATAACGGCACGACACTCTTGACGCCACACTAGATCGGGGATCACTCCAATGCCTATCAATACCGGACAAGGCACGCTCAACACCGGCAAAGACGTGTCCATGGATGTCGTACTGACAAATGGACACGTTCTCCGCATCGGCAACATCACCAAGTTCGACCGCAAACCTACCGTGAAGAAGTTGCAGTCCAACGGCATCGACGGCAACAATCGTCGCGGCGTTATCCCTGAGGGATGGGTACTCACAATTGAAGCTGACCGGGAAGACGCGCAAGTCGAGACCTGGTGGGCTGACTATGAGGCCGGATACTACAATGGGCTCACAGTGCAGAACGTGACCATCCTTGAAACGATTATCGAAGGGGATGGAACCGTAACGCAATGGCGATACACCGGCGTTGCCTTCCATTTCGATGACGCAGGCAACGTCACCGCTGATAAGTTCATCGGCATGAAGCTTTCCGGCGAAGCATCCCGCCGCATCCGTATTCAGTAACAGCCGCGTCGAGGCACATTAGAAACCAAGCCAACGTGGGGGCACAATGGCAAAAGTCACAATTAAAACGAAGTCTACTCCATCAAATGACGGGGCCTTGCCTCTCGCGGGCGCTGAACCAAGCCAAGTCGTGCCAAAGTCGAAGCCGGTCTTGGTTGCAAAGGGTGATCGACACGTTGTTATTGACGAATTAGGTCGAGAATTATCGTGGGCAAAGTTGCCCATTCTTCAGCGCATTCGCTTTCACGATATGCTCGGAGCGCATTCGAGCGAGAACCGACATGTTATCGGGCCTCTTGCTGTTGCCGCAACCTGCCGCTCCATTGATGGGGATGAAATCCCTTTCCCAACCAAGCGCATCCAGCTCGAAGCTACACTCAATCGGATTGGGGATGAAGGTCTTGCCGCTCTCCACAAGTCCATGGAAGCGATTGCAAAGGCCGAAGGGCAGAAGGTTGATGACGAGGACGAGGACAACGAAGAAGATGAGGGTGCCGACGACACGCAGGCCCGCGCAAAAAACTAACCAAGGACCCTGCGCTTCGCAACCGGCTCTGGCTGGTCAAGCAAGGGGTCCCATGGCAAGTCGCAATGGGATCAGCACCCATCGCCGCAGACGAGCTTGATGAAGCGTGGGCTCTCGCTTTTAGCATCATCCTCGGGGAGTTTGAGGGTGGCGTTTGGAATTGGGACAGTTTTTGTTGGGAGGAACGACGGTCATGAACCTCGGTGATTTTACAGCTCGGTTGAATGTGCTGAAGAATAACGTCAGCGTTTACGCTCCCCTCGGTCCCGCCAAGGCCATTCAGAAGGAAGCCAAGTCCGCCATTGGCACCTACAAATACGGGTGGCCCAGACTGTCGGCCCGCACGGTCGTCCGCAAGCGCACCGGCGACAAGCCTCTGCTTGAGACCGGGAAGCTCCAGGCCTCGTTTAAGGTCAAGAGTGGCCCGCACACAGCCACGGTCTACTCAGACGACCCCAAAGCCGGGTACTTTGAGCGAGGTACATCAAAAATGCCACCCCGCCCCATTTTGGGGCCAGCCATCCACCATGCCCGTGCAGAAGCGCAAAAGGCGCTCCTAGCGGACGTGCAGAGCATGTTTAGGCGCTCACTTCGTTAGTAGGCGTCTCTATCCAGATTGGCCGCTCCGACACTCGTAGCGGCTTCCACAGGCCCTCCTTGGGCGTTTCCTTCCTAGATTGGCATTTGCCAACCCGCTCGGTTCATTCCGGGCGGGATTTTTCGTTTGGAGTTTTCCATGAGCGGTGGCGGCAGCACGGATTATTACAAGGTCGGCGTCGATCTGATGATGGGTGGCAACCTACTCGGCGGCGTGCATCAGCTTTTTGATGCCTTCAGTCGGTTGCATGGCGCTGCGAAAAATTGGGAAACCCAATTCGCCAACGGAGTGTCAAATTCAGAGCGGGCCGTGATTGGTCTTAAAACGGCCCTCGTCGCAGTTGGCGGTGTTGTTGCTGGTATGAAGATCGCGCAATGGGGAAAAGACCTGGCTGATGCAGCCGGCCATTTTCAGGCCATCGAAAGTCGGATGCGGAGCGCGGGTTGGAAGGAGCACGGGGACGATCCCTACCGCAATCAGGACCAATTGCCACCGTCATTGCGGCTCAGGCCCGACGACATGAAGCATCACTCACATACGGTCGGCGACATTGCCGGTGCCCGGGCCGCCGCGTTTGCCATTTCTGGGAAGTGGAAGTCTCTCACACCTGATGACGTGATGGAAACGATCAAGGAAAGCGCCTTCGTCTTTGGTGACCGGGGTCATGCCGTCGAATACGCGGAGGAACTGTCGAAATTCAAGGTTATCATGCAAGGGCAGGGGTTCGACGGGAAAGAGCTGTCGTCACAGGTTATGGCGGGCATTCGTGCACTGGAACTAAAGGGGGCTGCAAATAACCCAAAAGAGTTTTCATTGCTTCTGGGCGGTATGGCTCAGTCTATGATGGCATCCGGTGGTACAGTTAAGCCACACGACTACTTGATGGCCATGAAGCACGCCCGCACGGCAGGCTACGGCATGACGTCAGATTTCTTCCGCTTCCTCATTCCAACGCTTTCGCAGGAAGTCGGCGCATCCACGGTCGGCACGTCACTTAGGACCCTCTTTCAGTTCGGCCTTGGTAATCGGTTCGACAACGCCAAGATCGATCGCGCTACCCAAATGGGTTTGATCGAGGAAGGCACAAAATTCGAAAAGTCTGGTTTCGGCAAGAAGGCCGTTAGTGGCGGGATCATTGGTCGAGGAACCTTGACGACCGATCCATGGGAATGGGTCGTGCAATATCTTTCCCCCGCGCTGACAAAGAAGGGGTTCAAGCTCGATGACCCCGACAACAAAAAAGAAATGACTAAGGCGGTTGAGATGGTCGCAGGGCTGATCGGGGACCCAACGGCTGCCGATATGATCATCAAGATGCTGACACAACAACGGAAGGTCCGCAAGGATGCTGCGATGGATGTTCAGTCTATGGGAATGGACCCTGCTGCTGTCGAAGCTGCAACAAACAACTATATCGTTGTCATGAATAGCCTTGGAACATCATGGAAACGGTTGCAGACGGCCATAGGCATTGGAGGGACTAAGACCGTTATGGATTGGGCCGAAAGCTTTGCTCAAGTAATTAGCGACATGGGAACGGCGGCGGCCAAGGACCCAGCCATGGGCAAGCGAATTGTTGAAACCATGATGGCGGTCGGCGTTGCTGTGGCGGCTGTGTCTGTAGTTGTTGTTGGGGCGCTAGCCGCAGCCATCATCGGGGCTCCGTTGCTTATTGGATCAGCCGTCATTGTGTTCGGCGTCGGTATCGTAACGTATTTCCTGACGGAAATTATGTCATGGCCTGGTCGCATCAAGGCATCGATCGCATCCTTCGGCGCATCGATAATGTCCGCGATTAGCTCCATCTTCACGATGGGCTTCTGGAAAGGTCAGGGCATGACCGGCCCTGGCAGCGCAGTCGGAGCATCCCCAAACGGCATGGCTCCGTCCGACGCTATGAGCGGCAATGGCGGCATCATGCCTCAATCGCATATCGCCCCGCCTCCGCCGCAAACGACAGTCACCAACATCAAAAACACGATGCAGGTTGACGGGCAAAAGATCGCAGAAGTCGTGGCTCAATATATCTCTCGGGGTGGCGAACACGCCTCAGGAGGCTCAAATTTCGATGGCACCCGGTCACCGGCGCCCGTCGATCACACCGTCATCTAATCCGCGCGGGCAGCTTTCCGGATGTTCCGGGAGGTTGCCCGCGTTTTGCGTTTGAGGTACACGCGAATAACGATGGAGGGACGCATGGCAATTATTAGCTGCAAGGAATGTTTGGGACGAGTGTCGGATACTGCTGCTACGTGCCCACACTGCGGCCATGCCGCCAAGCCTGTTGGATGGGATCGATTTGTCGCTCGTCGCAAGCGAGCAACGCCGTGGATGCTCGGTGTGATGACGATGTGCGCTGCTGCCATTGTTGCCATCATCAGTCTTGGACCTTGACGCGATCTGCCGACGCAGGCAGCTTCATTGAAACTCGAAAGTGGATGCCCATCGAACGATGACCGTTAGGGGCGATGCAGCAATGCGTCGGCCCCTTTCGTACATGAGGGCACATCATGTCATCGGTCAACGCTCCGCTCGTTTTGGGCGGCATCGTCTTTGAAGGGTTTGAAATCCCTTCAAGCCTGAAATTTCCAACCAAGCAACGCCACCACATTCATAAGTTGGTGGGCGGTGGTCGCGTCATTGATACGCTTGGCCCTGATCCTGAAGATATTAAATGGTCGGGTCGGTTCCGCGGCTCCAACGCGGCCTCTCGTTGTCGATCGCTCGAAAGCCTGTGCGACACAGGTGGCGTGATTGGCTTGTCGTGGGGCTCATTCTTTCGGCTCGGGATCGTCTCGCACTTCGATCCTGACTACAACGCTGAATACGAAATCCCCTACTCGATCACCTTCACCCCCGACGTCAATCAATCGGCTGGGTTTGGTATTTTTGGTGGAACCCTCGCCGCGATCCTAACCGGCGACATCGGGCACGTTATGAACCTTGCGGCGACCTCCGCCGTTGCTTCTGGCGCTGCAGCCTTGTCTTCGACCGTCGAACCCTTGTCGAATTTCGACGCGCTTTCAGCCACGACCATCGCGACCATTCGGTCAGGAGCCGCAGCACTCGCGGCTGGCGTCGCAAATGAGATCGCAGCAATTGAAGTTGGCGTGGGGTCAGTTGATCTGGCCCTGCCAACGCATCCTGTTGATTTTGCGGCGGCACTTCAGATTGAAGCCGCCAATGCAATCGGTCTCGCTAATCTCACTCAGGCCAGCGATTACGCCGCTCGTGCGGATCACATCGCGCGGGGGCTGCAATGACCGCCCCACGAACTGTCATCAACCGTCCTTTGAAATCCGTCGAGGTTTACGGCGGAACTCTCTTTGCTGTCGCCGCTCAAGAATATGGGGATGCAACACAGTGGAACCGCATTGCTCGGGCCAATGGCATCGTTGATCCATGGCTGTTGGGCCCAACAAAGCTCGTCATTCCTCCGGCTGATCCCTCAGGCGGAAACGGGGGGATTTACACCCCATGACCGCCCGCAGGCTCATAGCCGCAGTTGTGATTGATGGGGTCGAATGTCCAGCAACGGACGTGACTGTCGATCAATCGTCCAATCAGTCGCCCGACACCTTCAGTGCGACACTCGCGCTGAATGGCCTGCCTCCAGGACGGGATGCCGCTTATTTCAGTTCTGCCGATGAAATTCCGTGCGATGTGATCGTTGCTGTAGGCATGTCAGGCGGACTTCTATTCTCAGGCTCTGCCGATAAAGTCGATGTTGATTTTGAAGCAGGCAACGTCAAGCTCTCCGGTCGCGACAAGTCGAAAGACCTGATTGAAAGCAAGGCCACCAAGACACACAAAAACAAATCATCCAAAGAGGTTGTTGACGAGTATGCGGGCGAAGCCGGTCTTGAGGTCGATGCTGACGAGGACGCGGGCAAAGCTGGGAAACAATACCGGCAAGAATGGAACCGGGTCACAGACTTAAGTTCAAAGTGGTCCGCCATCCAGCATATGGCTGACCGAGAGGGCAAGCACGCCTTCGTGCAAAAGAACAAGCTCTACTACCGCAACCTCGATGAGACCGATCTTGGCGCCGTTGAAGTTGATTACCAGGGGCAATCTCCCTTCGGTCATGCCGAGGGCAACTTCATTGGGTTGAAAGTCTCCCGCAATTTAGAGCTCGCCAAGACCACGAAGGTTCGGGTTCGGTCGTACAATTCTGAGACCGAGGAAAGACATGATGAGACTGAGACGCTAGGCGGGTCCGGCAAAGAGCGGACCTACGATTACCGTCATGCAGGCATGACCAATGGTCAGGCGAAGAAGAC
This sequence comes from Hyphomicrobiaceae bacterium, assembly GCA_013141255.1. Lineage (GTDB taxonomy): Bacteria > Pseudomonadota > Alphaproteobacteria > Rhizobiales > Hyphomicrobiaceae > JABFRJ01. Next base: position 13,275 of record JABFRJ010000408.1, on the reverse strand, counting down.
CGCTAAGAAGCGACTTCGGGAACACACCCGACACGAGCGGACCGCTGATGTGACGCTTCCCGGTAATCCCGACATTTCTCCATTGATGAAATTGCTGATCACAGGGACAGGAACAGCGTGGGATCAGGATTACCATATCGACCGGTGCGGGCATCGCATTTCTGGCGACAAGTACGACGTGCACATCACCGCTAAAAATTCGAGCAAGGGGCGCGGCGGTGCCGGTGGTGCGAGTGGCGCAAGTGAAAGCGGCGGTGCAGCCGTTGGATCACAGCAAATGGCTCAGGCATCTTATCCACGGGAGGGCGCGTGATGGGGGAGGGCATCGAAAGTCTCCGCAATATGATGCGGCTCGAAGGCGGCCGCAACGCACAGCAAATTGGTCGCTCTCGTGTCGGCAAGGTCACGTCCTACGATCCAGAGAACTACTCGGTGAAGGTCAAACTAGAGCCCGAAGGCAACGAGAGTGGATGGATACCCTTGTCGGCAGAGAGTGTCGGTAGTGGGTTTGGTTCGTACTCCGCCCCTCGCATCGGCGATCAGGTCGAAGTCACCTATCAAGAGGGTGACAGTGAAAGCGGGCGGGTGACAAGCCGCATCCCATCGAAAAAGAACTTCAAACCACCTCGGGTCGAGGAAGGCGAGACGCTTTACAAGCACAAGGACGGAGCGACCATCAAGCTCGATAAAGACGGGAACCTTATCACGTCCCAGGGTGGGACGACGTCTAAGATCGACAAAAACGGCCATGTATCCATCGATGCTCCCGGCAAGAATGTCTCGGTGAAAGCGTCCACGTTTTCCGTCGAAGCCACGACCATCGCGCTCAAGGGAAAGGTGACACTCGAAGGTAACTTCGATCAGGTCGGCGTCCACAAAGATAGCATCGGAGGTCATGTGTAATGCCTGACATCGATCAGTGGTTCGGCGAACCTCTCAAGCTTTCAGCGTCCGGTGACTTGCTTTTGGCAGATGGTATCCACCTCGCCAATCAGCGGATCGTTCGCCGCCTCATGACTGTCATTGGGGAATACATCTGGCATCCAGGATACGGAGCCTCGGTGCCCAAGCGGATCGGGGACGAGCTCGTCCTACCCTCGCTCAATGCCATCATCCGACATCAAATGTATCTCGACGCCGCCGTTGCTCGCGATCCAGAACCAACAATTACAATCTCGCCCATCGAAGGCGGGGTGCTGTGCGACATCATCTACATCAACGCTCTTACGACCGAACAGGAACAGTTGTCGTTTGAGGTGACCCGATGAGCAATCTTACCCTGCGAACATTTACGTCGCTAGTCCAGGGGCAAGCTGCGGCCATGCAGGGCCGGGCGAAGCTCACCCTCAACCGGACTTTGGACTTTTCGGCTGGATCACTTATCCGGTCACTCGCTGAGGCCAACAGTTCCATTGCGCTATGGTTGCAAGCCGAAATCGTCAAAGTCTTACTCCGCACCCGCGCCAGAACCTCTGAAGGGGAAGAACTCGACACCTTCGTTGAGGACTTCGGTCTGTCTCGATTACAGAGCGTTCTTGCGTCGGGCAGCGTGACATTTTCCAGGCTCACCCCATCGGCTCAGGCAATCATCCCCATTGGGGCAGAAGTTGAAACAGTAGACGGCACCGCTCGGTTCGTTGTTGCAGCCGATGCTAGTAATCCAGCTTATAACTCAGTGCTCAGTGGGTATGTCGTACCTGCTGGCGTTGCAGCCTACACCGTCCCCGTCGTTGCAACTGTTTCTGGGTCCAAAAGCAACGTCGCAGCAGGTACGATCACGTCGCTGCGGACAGTCATTTTTCACATCGATACTGTCACCAACGTCGGCGCGACAATCAACGGTGGCACGCAAGAGAGTGATGCAGCCCTACGGACGCGGTTTGTCGAGTACATCCAATCGCTCGCACGGGCGACGGTCGGGGCCATTTTATTCGCTGTCCGATCTGTTCGGGCTGGCATCACAGCAACCATGATTGAATTTGAAAACCCTGAGGGCATCGCGTCAGACATTTGCACTGTGACCGTCGATGATGGAACGGGGTATCCAGCCCTCGACTTAATTGTTGCCGCTCGCGCCGCAGTTGAGCGGTATCGACCAGCAGGGGTTCGGTTTGTCGCTGTTTCTCCCCGCGTCGTGACGACTACGGTTTCCATGCGGGTCACAATTGCAGACGGGTTCGACGCCAACGACCTTGTTGGGAAGGTTGGTACTGCGGTTAAGGCGCATGTGGACAGTCGAGCGCTTGGGTTGGGACTTTCACTCACTCGGCTTTCCGCTGTTGCCTATGGGGTTTCTCAGGGGGTGGTGAATGTCAGTGACGTTCGCATCAATGGGGGCACAGCCGACGTTGTGGGGCATCCACGGCAAAAAGTAATCTCAACAGTCGTGACGGTGGTTTAAATGGCGCGGGGCGACAGCGACGACATTAAAGCGCGGTTCTCTGCGGTCTATCCTTTGGGATGGTTCCCTATTGGGGACGCGGTGCGGGATTGCGTCGAAACAGGTTCGGCCTGGGCATTCGCCCGGATGTGGGATTTTCTCACGTTTGTGAAATTGCAAGCCCGCCTCAAGACAACAACGGGGCCATTTCTTGATCTTTACGCTTTGGATTTCTTTGGCACCCGCGTTCGCCGTCGTCCGGGGCAGCTTGACGATGGGTTCCGCACCATTGTCGCTGATGAAATTATTCGAGAACGAGCCACCCGGTCAGGTCTCAGTAAAGCCGTCGCTGATTGCTCGGGGCGGCCTGTGGTTGTTTGGGAGCCCTTTCACGGGGGCGACTGTGGCGGATATGACATGGCAACGCTTGGATACGATGAAGCGGGTCGGTGGGGATCGATCGATCATCCTCGGCAAATCTTTCTCGATATTGTCCAACCTGTCGGGGAAGGCATCAAACATTCAGGCGGGTTCGATACACCACCCGGCGCGATGGACGTTGCGCCGTTGATGCACGGTAACGAGCGACTGCTGACTGGCCCAATCACTCGCGCAGATATTCAGAATGCAGTGCTGGCAAGCAAGCCTGCGGGGGTCACGGTTTGGATCGACATTGGGTCGCCACCTGTTCGGGGCGATCAACTCGACAACTCCTTTACGCTTGATGAGAGCGCACTGCCTGGAGGGTATGGCCTATGACAGTTTTTCCACTCTTTCAAAAGCGGCAGAAACTCACGGCGCAGCAACTCAATGATGCGTTGCTTGCCATCCATGCTGACGCGGTGGCTCAAGCATTGGCTTCTGTTGCGCCTTTAACGTCAGGATCACCGGACGCACTCAATACGTTTCTTGAAACGTACAATCGGTTCCTTGCGAACGAAGGCTCACTTGCAACGCTAACCAGCCTTATCGGCCAGAAGATTGCAACGTCTCAACGTGGCAATTTCAACGGCGTTGCCGCGCTCGACGGCAATGCGAAAATTGACATGTCGCAAATCTACGCTGGCACAGCTAACGGCGTCGCCACGCTCGACGGCACGGGCAAAGTGCCAACGACACAATTGCCAACACTGCCGGTTACACAACCTATCACCGATTGGAATGCGGCTATTGCGAGCGGCACCTATCAAACAACAGCAGCGGCTAGCGACACAAATGCCCCGAATGCAGGTTGGTTTTTGGGCGTGGTTGAGGTTGCCCATGTCAACTACCTCACGCAAACACTGACAGACTTCTCTGCGGCAAATTCGGTCAATAGTTTTACGTGGCGGCGGCACCGTATCGGAGGCGTATGGGGCGCGTGGTACAAACTGCAACTCACGCAGGCCGAGCAGGATGCCAGGTATGCGCAGTTGGGGCTGCCCAACTCGTTCCTAGGTCCGGTCATCCACAAACCGAACGCCAGTAGCTCTGCCATCGAATTGGGGTGGAGCAGTGCAACTGCTGCGCCGTATGTAGTTTTTAAGGACTCGCAGTCCAATTACCTCGCCTACGCCGGCGGAGTTCCGTTCACTGGCGGCCCGTTCTTGTTCGGTGGACCTGCTGCGCTTACTGCGTTTTCGTTTGGAAAACCCATAATCTCGACGGGCACGATCGAGGCTGGCACGGGCGGGTTTAAATTTCCTGACGGAACGACGCAGACGACGGCTGCAACCACAGCGCCAAGCCCGATCAAAGGCGTTGCCGTCATTGCCACGGCAACGGGCGCTTGGGAGACAGGCACCGGCGTTGCCAGTATCACCCGTCATTCCTCGAATGATTTCACGGTGACGTTTGCGACCAACATCACGGCGGCGTTTATTACCCCACTCCATGCCACCACCTACAGCGCCGGATCAGCCGCCGCGCGGATCACGGTGCAAACGGCAAACAGTGTGCGGTTCTCGATGGCGAACATAGCCACGGGATACGACGATATAAACGGCGCGCTATACGAGCCCCCCACCAAATTCCACATCGTTGCTGTTTGAGGCCCGATCATGAGCAAATGTATTATCCACACCAATGCCGGTCTCACCTCTGTAACGCAGGTGTTGAGCCGTGAGAAAATTATCATCTCCGCCGCCGTGATGGAGACTGTGGTCACTCCGGCGGTGATCCAACCGCAAACCGTGACCGCAGCAGACGGCAGCGTCACAACAGAGGATGTTGTCATCTCGCCCGAACATAGCCGGGAGCAGGAGACAACGCCTGCGGCCTATCGCGACGAGACTGAGGATGAGGCACTCGCGCGTGTTGTCGCCACCATGACAGGACCGACGTTGATTTTGCCACTGGCCTCGTTGCCTGCTGGTGGTCCAGAAACATGGACTGTCGATTACGCAACTGGCATCGTGTCTATCCGCGCCCTCACCACAGAACAACTCGTCGCACATGTAGCTGCGAAGCGACGAGGGTTGATCGCATCAGGCACGACACTCACAGTCGGCACCGCCACGATCCCGACCTGGGCCGATAGTGAGACGCAAGCAGCACTCACAGCGCTCGTTGTCGCAACGACGATGACCCCGACGCTCACAACAACGTGGCGCGGTCGGGATGGCAATTTTTACCCGCTCGACGCCGCTGGCATTGTTGCTCTTGCTACTGGCGTCATGATCTTCGTGCAAGTTGCATTCGGCATCGAAGCTCTTGCCGTTGCAGCGGTCAATGCCGGAACAGCAACCACAGTCGCGCATGTCGATGGCATTTTCACGGCAGCACTCACGCCTACCGCTACATCAAACTCGTAAGGGCACACTATGGACCGCACTATCGTATATCCTGGACAAGTACCACTCACGGGGCAACACCTTCGTTCTGAGCGGGCCAAGATGGTCGCGCTGGCTTACGCGCAACAATCAGTCATGGGCACGACCGCTGTTATTGATGGGTTAAGCATTGCCCCTGCCATTCCTGCGACGCTCTCTGTCGTGATCAGTCCAGGCTCGATCAGTCGGATGGAAATTGTCGATAGCATTCCCTTCGGTAGCATTGGATCAGATCCAGGCCGCACGGTTTTCAAGCAGGGGCTTTTGCTTGACGCTGTGAACCTAACCGTGTCGCCGCCGGCTGCGGTTGGGCAAGAAATCGTTTGGTTGATCCAGGCGGCAATCTCTGAAATCGATACCGACAACGCCGTGTTGCCCTACGTTAACGCCAACGATCCATCGGTGCCGTTTAGTGGTCCTGGAGGGGAAGGCACGCAACAGCCACAGGCCCGACAATGTCGCGTTGGATTGTCGATTAAATCCGGCATTGCCGCCACAGCAGGCACGGGGGTCGCCCCATCCGCTGATATTGGATACATCCCGCTCTACACGATCCTCGTGTCCTACGGGGCAACGACAGTCTCAAGCAACAGCATCAAGCGACACGCTGCCGCGCCATTTCTCGATCTGAAATTGCCGCAAGTTGCTCGGTGGGTGCAATCAGGCAGCTACGCATGGGGTGCGGATGTTGGATCGGCAAACCAGATTGTTGTGACGCTCGATCCCGCGCCAGTTGAATTGAAAGCCGGATTTCGATTGTCCGTGAAGAAAATTCAGACGGCGAACACCGGCCCCATGACAGTCGTCGTCAATGGATTGCCAGCCGTATCGATCCTGTCTCAGACCAGTGCACAGCTTGCCGAGGGTGATATGCCTGCGGGGTTTGTCCCGTTGATGATCTACGATGGGCAGAGCTTTATTTTGAGCGGCAAAGGCGCGGCAAATTCAAGTGGTGGAACGACCGTCGTTGAAACGCTGAATGCTCTTTCTGGCGAAGGGATCGAAGTTAAGACCAACAATACCGTCAACTTTGCGTTTCCAACGCTCAGTGCGGCCGATCCATTGCTGGGCAATGAGACCTTGGCGCTGTATCGGCCCGCTCCCTCCGCTGGAAAAACAAAACACCAAACTGTGACGGTCGATGCGCTCATCGCTCGTGTCATTACTCAAGTGCCGCCGCCGCCTGCGCCGGTCATCGTCTTACCAATGAGGCTGATGTTTGCATCGTGTTCCGTTGCTGGCATCAATAACAATGTATTACGCACACCATCCTCGATGCCGCTGGGTTGGGTCTTGGATGCCAACGCTTTCAGCTATGAAATTACCCGCACGCTGTCCCTGCAATCAGTCAACGGACTAGGCCCTTACGGAGGTCTACCGACGACAACGTCAACATTTTTATTCAGCGCCCCCGTAACCAAGCCTTACTCTATCGGATGGAGTGTTTACACGAGCCAAATTTGGGGCGGCGAGATCACAATCGACAACAGCACGTCATTAGTCGGTCCGGCAACTGTGATCAGTCAGTCCCCAACAGGGTTCACTATTCAACACGGCATATGGGAGAACGTCTCAGTGCGCATTTACGCATAAGTGCTTTTGGCGAGTTCGCTTGGGGAGGGTGTTATGAATTTGGAAGTCAGAGATCGCAAACTGTTCGGCGTTGGCGTGCAGCACAAGCCGTCACCTAATTTTGGATGCCGCATTGAACCGTCATTGATCGTTCTGCACGACACTGCGGGCGCTCTGCGGCAAGGATCGTCCGTTGAATGGTTCTTGTCGCCTGAATGTAAAACGTCGGCTCACATTGTCATCGAGCGGAATGGCTCCGTCGTGCAAATGGTTGACTTCGACGTGAAAGCTTTTCACGCGGGCGAAAGCGCTTGGAAGGGGCGAAAGTATTGCAACGGCTACTCGATCGGCATCGAAATGGTTGGTCCCGGCAAGTTGACCGCGCCCAAGAGTGGCGTCTGCAAAGCAGATGGGTTCAAGCTCGAACTCGCGTCAATTGCAGAAGCTCCGATTGAAGCCTCGAGCCCTGCTTGCGGATCAGGTTACTGGCTACCCTACACCGAGGCTCAGTTACAATCGCTCGATGCCGTTGTCCGCGCTATTCTCAATGCCTACCCTGCAATTGCGGAAATCGTAGGGCATCACGATATTTCTCCGGGTCGCAAGATCGATCCTTGCCCATTGATGCCATGGTCACGGGTGCGGGCTGCGCTCGGCGCTCGCAAAGCCGATGATCCAGAAGCAATCGCCGATGTGCAACGGCGACTGCAATCGCTCGGGTATCAATTGGGGGCTCCCGATGGACATTGGGGGCCGCGCACCCGGTCAGCAATCCGCGACTTCCAAGACCAGAACAACTTATCGATCACCGGCACGGTCGATGAAGCCACCAACGCCGTTCTCATGAGTGATCAGGCTAAAGCAATGCCGGCTGGTTCCCGCGATGAATGGACGGCAAAAGACCTGGTTAAACAAGGATCGTCGCAAGTGAGCCTCGGGCTCAAGGCGCAGACGGCTGGCAAGATCGTTACGGCCGCCAGCACCGCTCTCATTGCCGGGTCATCGGTGGATGATGTCTCAGAGGTCGCTCAGGCGGCTGTAGGGCAGGCAGAGACGGCCATTGCCATCGGGGAGAGGGTGAGCACCCTCGGGAGCAAGTTTGGCCCTCTAGCGCTCAAACTCGCGGCTTCTCCCACCGTGCAACTCGCAGGTGCAGTCATCGTTATTGGCGTCTTGTGCTGGTTGTTCGGGGGCAAAGTCGTCGCTGCTCGATTGCGGGCTGCGAAGCAGGGTCAACACGTAGGGGTGTGAGATGGAAATTTTAATCGCAATTCTCTGGAAGGGCCTCGGGTATTTTAACCCATTGAAGCCTGTGTTCGATGGTATTGTTAAGGCGCTTAAAGGGATCAAGGTCGCGCTCGACGGCGTAGCTTTGGTTGGACTTGTCGTGTTGGTTGTCGTTGGCGGATTTTTGTGGGGGCGGCACACTCGGCATGTCGCGATTGCGAATATCGCCCATCAACGCGAAGTTGCTCGCGCTGCTGTCGTCAAGCAGGTTCACGCCGTTGTTGCTGACCGGCGCGGGGTGTTGACGGCTGCGGAAAAAGATCGGGACGGGATCAATCGCGAAATCAAAGCCATCGTTGATCAAATTCCGGTCGAGACGTTTGTACCAGTTGAGAAGCCCGAGCCTGAGCCGCGAATTGTTGAGCGGTTTATTCCCGGCCCGACCGTTACTCGCACGAAGGTCGTGGTGCGGAAACAAGCTGTCGAATGCGACTTACCCTCTGCACTCACGAGCCTCGTCAATAAGATCAACGTCGGAGCCTCTCCATGAAGATCGCTCTTGGATTACTTGCGACCTTGGTCCTTGCTGGATGCGGCGCTAAGGCCGAATATGCGGCGACTGAATTATCTCCGCCACGGCCCGATGCTGCTTGGATGAAGCTCGCAGAGCCGTTGCCTGAGACGCCGACCTGCGACAAATTCAAACCCCAGTCTCAGCAGTGGGTGAAGTGTCGCATCGACTATGACATTAGTCTGCGAACAGCCTATGTTGAATTGGCAGGCAAGCACGCATCGCTTGTCGTTTACATCGATGCCATCGTGCCGCTGACCGGCAAGGGCGAGTGAGGCTCCTATGACAAGAGAAGCCGTTGCGAGGCCCTATGAGACATTCGATCAATTCATGGCCCGAGGGGGAGGACTTGTTCGACTCTCCCCACCCCCATTACCCCCACACTTTCGGCTCTCCACATTCCCTGCAAACGGAAGTGGCTCTGTTGAAGCAAGGGTATTCGCACCTCGCTCAACAGGTGCAAATCCAATCGCAGATGATCCGGTCCAGCGACGACCGCATCCAGAAAATGGGGTCTCGGGTCGGGAAGTTGGAGGATGGGCACCTCGCGAACGAGGTGAAGATTGCGAAGTTGGACGATGTGCCGAAGAAAGTCGAAGCGATGGAAACCCGCTGGAAAGTGACGCGCGACATGGCGCAGTGGGTGCTCGGGATCGTCCTCGTCGCTCTCGCAGTCGCGGGCAAAGTGCCGTGGGACGTGGTCACAAAGAGTGCGCCGTTCAAATGATGCGGTTGGCATTGCGCAAGTTGCCAGCAGGAAAATTCATTCAGAAAGCGATATTGCCGAAGTCGTGGTCTGGGATTTGGTTGCGAGTATGCGCAAGCGTTGCTGTTTTTATATCGGTCTTAGTTTGAATGTCGGACGGGTCCGCCCTTGATCTTGTTCCGACTTGCCCCTTGCTGGTGGTGCCTCGCCAGTGAGGGGCAAATCATTTTCAGGATCGAGCGCTAAAATGGCAATCGTGTCGGCGGCTGTGCGCATCAATGGGCTGGTGATCAGTATGCCGAGACCGGCACGTCATCACACGATATTGCAGGCGCTCGATGAGGCAACAGGTGTCGGCAATGTCGCTGATCAGGGATTTTTGACGGATCGCGGAAAATACATGACGCGTGTCGAGGCGATGCAAGAGGCCATCCGGTGTGATCAGCAATTTAGAGACCCTGTCCGTGGTGCTGAATTGTTTTCTGAAAATCTATGGTGAGAAATTTGAGGAGCATCTTCTGCCTTATCGCGTGCTCTTGAGATAAACCTTCGCCAAACTCTCCGCACCTTCCAGTACCGCAGAAATGACCTTGATTGGAATTGGTCGCCCATCCAAATTCGGCGCCGCGTTTTGAATGAGTAGTAAGATCGCCTTGTCCGTCAGCGGCCCCTTGCGAAACGCTTTCACACCCTCTGCGATGCTGACAATGGCAGTCGCCAGCACTTCAAGCGGAACCTCATCGCTTGGTAGGTCGGGTTGCTTCACCTTGATCGGCTTGGTTGCCATTGCGATGATCCTTGTCAAAAAGCGCGTCGAGCAAAGGCAGTTTTGTGGTGTAGCTGCCTGGGATACCTTCGGCCACCCAACGACCTTCCGCGTTCTTGGTGATGCGGGGATCGTCAAGATGGCCGAAGCGGATGGTGACTGTGACCATCTAATCGTCCTCCGGCAATCCAATCCGTTGCGGGCGAAAGATCGCGCGAACAGCCCACATATTCGCTTCCTGCATTTTGGTCCGAGCAAGAGATAGGCAGCGACAGTCAAAGGCAGAGCGTTGGTCAGCTTCCGGCTTGCCAGCATCTTCGCTTCGACGAGTGTCAGTGATCTTATCGAGCAATCGCAGGTATCGTTCTTCTGCTTGTTTCAATTCATTGGCGAGATCGACATTTGATTGCGATTGCGTCGTGTAGCCTGCGACGGGAAGTGCTTTGTGGTCGGTCATTTTCTTTCCTTTGGATTGCGTGTGAATTGCTGTTTGATCGGTCTCATGCTGCGTCCTGTCGTATGCCCTTGAAGATCGGGAACCTAGGCATTCCATCCGGCGTAAATCCCTGACACTTGAAAGTGACAAGAGCGCCGATGGGCGGCGTCTTCCAGAACTCCGCTCGTTGCGCATCATTCATGCCAGAGCCAAGCTCGAATGCTGTGTGGCTGGATGATATGCCATCGACGTTCGACACCCGTTGAAACTCACATTCAAACGCACCAAGTGTGCCCTTGCCGACTTTGCCAGCCTTTGCAGTGCTTCGTTTGGTGCGGCCAAGAGCGTCTTTCGTTGCCTCGTTCTCGTTTCGCATTTGCTCGACCACACCCACGACAGTCGCTTCGTGGTCCTCGAAGCGTTTTACCTTGAGAAGATAGCCTTCCTTGGTGGTGGATCGGCCAAATTTATAGGGGCCATTCGGATCGCGGATCATCATGCCCTCGAAACCGTCATCAATCCATTGCTGCTCTTTGGTGTTGAGTAGGTCCATGGTGCCGATGTGGATATGTGGCACCATGATCAATCGCGAGCCTGGTGTGAATTTGTCAGCAACGAGATGGCGAGCCGTTGCCAACCTGTCCTTGAATGGCCCACTCTCTACGTGATCAAAAACGTGGAACAAAAAATCAGGCTCGCCATCGCGAGACATGACGCCGGAGTTTGACCGGTTCCACACATCGTTGCCGACGGGCGAGCCACAGATCAGCTCGCCATCCAATTCAGGCAGTCCGGCGAGGCACTTCTGAATGAAAGCGTTCGGGATCGGCTTCAAGTTGCGGGAAAAAGCAACGCCATCCCGAATGATGCACCGAATGCCGTCGAGCTTCGGAGAGGCGAGAACCGGAAATTTGATAGTCTCTGGCGCCGGTGAGGCGAGCATGGGCTTAAATGTCATTGTTTGCCTCCACATACAGTGTTGATGTTTTCAATTTTGTCGGGATTAGTCGTGCGGCTGTAGAGCGCGTAGGTGCCATCGCGAAGGCGATAGATGACGTGCGTGCCGCAAATGAGAGCTACGACACGGCCTGACCAGAAAGCATCAACGTAGGTCCGCTCAGATGATTTGATGGCATCCGTCGCGCGGGATGTGCGCACGATCCAGAGCGCTGCAGTGGCGAGCGATACGATGCCGACTGCGGCCACGATTTGTTGCCGTCGCGTCCACGCTGGCTCTGGCGGCACAGGATCACGCGGCGTCATGATTTGACCTCCGACTGTGCGTGTGTGGATGTTGGCGTTGGGCGTGTGCGCTCGATGGCCGCGACAATGGCCGAGGTTGAGACTGCCGTCATGAGCAGTCGCAACACGGTGTAACCGCTAAGCAGCAACAGTATCTCGGATGCGTCGAGTGGAAATGTCATGGGGTCCTCAAGGTTTGTCTGTGCCGCACTTCTCGCAGCGATAAAGTGGCTTGCCGTCTTGTTTGCGGCCTCGACAAATAAAGCTGTGCCAACACTGACGGATGATCGCAGCCATCAATCCCTCCACCAGTTGATCGTTCCGCACCATTTGAACGGCGCAATCCGTTTCATGCAGACCCAAGGGCGGATGTGGCTGGGATAGACCTCACGCCCTGGTGGATGCTCGTATTCAGCGCCGCAGCGGTTGCAATTGAGCATCAGTATTTCTTCCCGCCAGCCGCACGGGCTTCGAGCTTGTGATCGGGGCGAGTTTTGTTGAAGCGGTTTTTGGCGATAAAAGCGCCTGCGAGATCCAATTTCATAGCCGCCGCAGTGTCGAAGATCCGGATGATGCAATCAGCAAACTCGACCTCGATGCCCATGCGAGATGGGATTTTGTCATCACGTAAGTTTTTGCGGTGCGCCTCCAATGCCTCGGACAACTCCGAGTGCATGAGGGCGATCACTTCTCCGACGTTGCGCTCAATCGACAGGCCCGTCTTTGGGTCGCGATACCAACCTGCATTGGTCGCAGTTTCGTGCGCCATCATCATTGCGGCGGTGATACCGACATGGGCCGTCGCCTCCATACCGAGCAAAAGTTCGGGCCGTCCATCATCTGGCGTCATGTTGTCAGGGAGCATCTGTGCCTCTCTTTCAGAACTGAAAGGCAATAAGCACAATCTTGCAGAATATGCAAGACAAGAGGAAAATATGCACACAAGCTTTGCGTTGTCTGAGTGTCATTAAGTTAGTCCGTAGACGGCTCGGCGTTTTAGCCTCGGGCGAAATAGCCCTGCCTATTCAAGACGACCTGTGATCGCTTGCGGGCGGGTTAAAGGCTAAAACCACATTGAATTTACAAGACAACCACCAGACTTTTAATCAGAGGGTCGATGGTTCGATCCCATCCGGGCTCACCAACAAAATCAACGCTTTAACGCGCTTCTGGGCCTGGCTGTTTTAGCCTTCCAGGGCGCGTTTTAGCTTTCTGCAGTTTCACAATGGCCTGATCCGCTAATCGCCTTTGCTCCGCCCCCTTGGTGTACTTCTCCACCATCTGCAAGGTTTTGTGCCCGAGCACCGCAGCTATTTCCTTGCTCGAACATCCTGCATCTGCCAGTGCCGCTCCCGCCGCGTGCCTCAATCCATGCAAATGTAGGTGAGGTAGACCAATTTGGTTGAGGTGCCGCCGCATGTCCTTGCTCAGCCGCTCCGGTCTAATCGGTCGGCCGAGCTCGTCGGCGATGATCGTGAGCGTCGGCGGTAGGGTGTCGAGATAGGCTTTCAGAGTGTCGTGAGCCCTGACGTAGTTCGGGGTGTCGCTCTTGGATCCCTTAATGT
>JABFRJ010000236.1 GCA_013141255.1 Hyphomicrobiaceae bacterium | reverse complement strand
GTCGAACGCGGCGATGTCGTCATCGCGCTCGGCGCCGAAGCTCAGGAGTTGATTGGTGACGTCGGCGAGCGTGGTGAAGTTTTTGCTGGCTTCGCCTGGCGCTACAATGACGGTGCCGCGCACGCGCTCACCAAGGGCTTGTTGTAGTGTGGGGAGATGGTGTTTGGCGACAGTGTCGTCGGTGACGATGGCGACGCGCGCCGTGGCGAAGCGTTCGGCGAATATGGTGCCGATGTTGACGAGGAGGTTGGTGCCGATCACCACGTCATAGGCGCGCGTGCCGAGCGCGACGTGGACAGTTTGGTGTTGGTTTGTGGGGCTGTTCATTGCGTGCGATCAGGGGCCTGAGACAGCGCTGGGCTGCTGGTTTGAATAGTAGGCGTAGAGAGCGTCGATGACGGCGTTGGCCATGACATCGTGGGGGACGTCGCGGCTTTCGACTGTCACGTCCGCATTGGCGTAAACGGGATAGCGCAGATCCATCAAGTGACGCATGGTGGCTTCGGGATCGGCGGTTTGGAGCAGCGGGCGATTGGCGCGGCGGCGGACGCGGCGCATCAGCATGGCTAGATCGCCTTTGAGCCAAACGGACACGCCTGAGGTGGCGATGTTGCTGCGGGTTTCTGGGTTCATGAAGGCGCCGCCACCGGTGGCCAGTACTTGCGGGCCGGCTTTGAGGAGGCGGGAAATGACGCGACGCTCGCCGTTGCGGAAGTAGTCCTCGCCGTGGTCGGCGAAGATTTCCTTGATTGTTTTGTCAGCGCTTTTTTCAATCTCTTCGTCGGCGTCTACGAATGATATATCGAGCAGGATCGCTAAACGGCGGCCCACAGAGGTTTTGCCGGAGCCCATCAGGCCGACCATAACAATGCTGCGGTGGCCGAGCGCGTGTCTGACGGTTAACCGTTTTTGGGCATCGGGATCGGCCTGGGTTTCGCTATCGGGGCGAATCAGCTTCACAGTCGCCCCCTGAATAAGGGTTCGACCTGGACCGCTCGACGGTAATGTTTGCGGGAGGCGGTCATATTCCATTTAAGCCTTGGTAAGCCTATCTTTTCAGTCCTGTGCGCCCTTCGGTGATCTGCAACTCAGGGGCGCAAACTAGCCGGAGTCGCGGCTGGGCCATAATAGTGCCCAGGTGCATGCCTTTACATAGCGGGTCGGGAGCCGTCGCGCCACATGCCGAGCTTGTTCAGATTTGTATTTGTCTTGGCACTGCTGGGTGGCGCGGTGGCGGGTGGGCTTTATCTGCTGTCGGAGCGCTTCGAGCCGGAGCAGAAAGAGGTCCGGTCGTCAGTTTCCGGCGTGAAGGTGCGTCGCTGAGGCGGCGTTTTGGCACGTGGTGGAGGATTTATGCGGCGGGTCCCAGGATTTTGGGTGCGTGGGGCGGCGATCGCCGCTTTGGGCTTGGCTGTGACGCCAATGGGTGCGCAGCAGATGGCCGCGCAAGAGGAATGGAAGCCGTTCGAGAAAGCCGACCGACCGGCCCGGTCGCGGCGAGGTGCGGCTGCAACTGAAGCGCCAGGTCCGCCACCTTTGACGCCCATGGATGGTATTTTGTATGGCCGTGAACGGGCAGGCGAGCCGCGTGATCCGTCTGCCGTGCCCACTCAGGGTTCAACAGCTCCGGGCGGCGGGTATGGTCAGGCCTATCCGGGGCTGCAGGAGCAGTTGCCGTATGGCGGTCAGCCACCACCGGTCATGGCATCGCCGAATGGTCTTTCATCAGTGCGACCTGGTGCGTCAGCGGGCGTCGAACGGCAAGAATTGGAGCCGGTGAAGGCGGCTGATGGCAGTGGGTTGGCGCTTGATACGTGGCGCGGGATGGATTTGAAAACCGTCGAGGGCAAGTTGGCTCGGCTGCAAATGCCGCCGCGCTCGCCTGTAATGAGTGGATTATTTCGACAGCTTTTTACAGCGCAGGTTGATCCGCCGGTCGGCGTGCAACCCGGTCACTGGAAGGGCATCACGCTTGAAGTGCTGTACCGGTCGGGTTTGATTGCGGACATGGGTAAGCGCATGGGGCCGGAGACGGGGGATGGTGATCCGATTGCGACTGCGTTTCGGTTGCGGCACGATTTGGCGCGCGGTGATCGCGTGGCGGTGTGTGTGGCGACAAAATCATTGATGCAGAAGCGTGGTGACTTACCCAAAGCGTTGAGCGGTGAATTGCATTTGCTGAGTGGGTATTGCGCCGCGGCGGACGGCAACACGGCGGGTGCGGGCTTGGCTGCGGAATTGGCGCGCGAAGATGGTGTGGATGCGCCGCTCGCGTTTGGTGCACTTGAAGCGTTATCGGGCAGCGGCAAAACGGGTATGCCAGCGCCGAAGCGCGTTTTGGTGCTGGATTATCGGCTGCTTGAATTGATGGGGCCGGTTGAAGCGGCGCAGGTGCTGGAACGCGCCGAACCTGCATTGTTGACGGCGATTGCGATGGACGCGAAAGCGGAGCCCAAACTGCGCGTGGCGGCGGCTGAGCTGGCGGCGGCGGCAACGGCGATTACGCCGGGTGAATTGGCGGATGTGTATCGATCTGCGCCTGCGGATAGCGGCGGTGACACGCTCTTTAGGCGGGCGAATTTATTTAAGTCCGTCGAGGGGGAGGCGACGCCGGGGCGGAAACTTGCGGCGGCGCGGGCGTTGCTCGATGACGCGCGACGGACGGCGCTTTATTTGCAGGTGGCGGCGATGCTTGCGCCTGCGCTGGATGCTGTGCCGCCGGGGCCGGATCAGGGTGCGGAAGCGGCGGTGGAGACCGCGCTTGCGGTTGGCAACGTGGGACGTGCGCGGGCGTGGACTACAGCCAATCCCGGACTGCGACATTGGCAGGCATTGATTGATTTAATTGATCCGGCGCTCAGGCAGGGGCCACGCGAAGACAGCTTGGCGATCTTGGATGAAACTGCGCGGCGGGGCCGATTTGGAGCCGATACGCTACATCGGTTGGCGACCGTGCTTGATGCGCTGGATGTGAATGTGCCGATCCCGTTGTGGGAAGCAGCAAGCAAGGCGCCGCAGCCTAATGCTGGGCATCTACCTGACACGGGCGTGTTGCCGGAACTGCAAGATGCTGCGAAGAAAAAGGAACCTGCGCGGACAGTGTTGCTGACGTTGCAGGCGCTGGGTGGGACCGCGAAGTCGGCGCATATTTTAGCGCTCGGCGACAGCATGCGGGCGTTGCGGCGGGCGGGTTTTGCGGCGCAAGCGCGGACGCTCGGAGTTGAGGCGCTGTTGGCGGATTGGCCGCGAGGCGGCGGCGCATGAGTGGGTTGAGATGACGACGCTTGGTGCGCATGTGGCGCCATTTCTTGAAATGCTAGCGGCGGAGCGGGGTGCGGCGGAAAATACGCTGGCAGCCTATCAACGCGATCTCGACGATTTTTTGCGCGAGACGGATGATACTGAAACGCTGACACCCTCAATTGTGGGCGCGTATATGCGGCATCTGGGGGAAGCCGGTTTGGCACCTGCGACACGAGCGCGGAAACTATCGGCGATCCGACATTTCTGCCGTTATCTGGTGGCTGAAAAAATTCTCGACGAAGATCCGACACACACACTTAAGGCACCTAAGCAGGCGCGGGCGCTGCCGAAGATTTTGTCAGTTGCTGATGTGGACCGTTTGATCGTGACGGCGCGAGAGCGGGTTGTCGGGAGCGGTGGTCGCGAGAAGATGCGGGCGATGCGGCTCGTAGCCATTCTTGAAACCCTCTACGCGACGGGTTTGCGGGTGAGTGAATTGGTGACGTTGCCGCGGACGGTGCTGACGGGCGACGGGCGGGTGTTGACGATCAAGGGCAAAGGTGGCCGCGAGCGGATGGTCCCGCTGACCAATGCGGCGCGCGAGGCGGTGCAGGCGTTTTTGGCGTTGGGAGATGGCAGCGATCCGGAGTTTGCGCGCACGGTGGGGACGAAATTTTTGTTTCCATCGCGCGGGGTGGAGGGGCATCTGACGCGACAGGGACTGGGACAAGAATTAAAGGAACTGGCGCTCGCCGCCGGGATTGATCCGGAGCGCGTGTCGCCGCACGTTTTGCGGCATGCGTTTGCCTCGCATCTGCTGGATCGGGGGGCGGATTTAAGGGCGGTGCAGCAACTGTTGGGGCACGCAGATATTTCGACCACGCAGATTTATACGCACGTGCTGGAAGAGCGTTTGAAGCAGTTGGTGTTTGAGCATCATCCTCTGGGCACGGGCAAAAGCTTGCTGAAAGGTTAACCCCGTATAAAGCGTTTATCGTCCATTTAGAGTTGTGTGCCACTTTGATCGCGCGTTTTTAGATGGAGCCGCTTGGTTTGGGCTTCGTGTTGTGGGGGTTCAGATGCGCATTCGGATGCTTGCATTGACGATTATGAGTCTGGGTGCAAGTGCGTTGCCAGCGGAAGCGCAATTTTATTCCTATTCGCGCTCGTCGTCGTACAGCGTTGGGATCACATCGACGCTTGCAGGGAACAGTCGCGAAGAGGGTGGCAAGATTGTACGTGGGTACTACAACCGGTACGGTCAAGTGGTCGTGACAGCGACGCAAAAAGACGATGCTAGCGTTCGCGCGGCACCTGTCGATGCAGCGGCTGCGGCAACAACTTATGACAAAGGGCCGTCAGTTCATCGTCGCGCGAAGCGCACGGCTGCGACCGCGCAGCGTTGACGCGGACTACACGGGCTTCAGAAGCACGTGTTTTTTCTTGCCAAAGCTCAGTTTGATCACACCATCGGGGCCCACGTCGGTCAGCGATAGTTTGACTTTGTCATCTAAGACGCGGGCGTCATTGATGCTCAACGAATTGTTGGCAAGCGCGCGTTTGGCTTCGCCGTTGGATGCGGCAAGGCCTGATTTAACAAAGGCTGCAAGTACCGACATCTCGGCGGCAAGTTCAGCGCGCGGGATTGTGACCGTCGGCAGATCTGTGGCGATGGCGCCTTGTTCAAAGGTTTTTTGTGCAGTTTCGGCGGCGGCGTTGGCTTTGGTTGCGCCATGAATAAGCGCGGTTGCCTCGGTTGCGAGGATCTTTTTGGCTTCGTTGATTTCTGCGCCTTGGAGCGCCGACAATTTCTCGATCTCGCTCATGGGCAGCAGCGTGAATAGCTTCAAGAAGCGTCCGACGTCGGCGTCCTCAGTGTTGCGCCAGTACTGCCAGTAATCGTAGGCGGAGAATTGGTTTTCGTTGAGCCAGACGGCGCCCGCTGCGGTCTTGCCCATCTTTGCACCTGAGGCGGTTGTGAGCAGAGGGCAGGTGAGGGCGTACAATTGATGCGTGCCCATGCGGCGACCAAGATCGATGCCGGTGACGATGTTGCCCCATTGGTCGGAGCCGCCCATTTGCAAATTGCAGCCGTGGCGACGGGCCAGTTCGACGAAGTCGTAGGCCTGGAGCAGCATGTAGTTGAATTCGATGAAGCTGAGTTCTTGCTCGCGTTCAAGGCGCATTCGAGCGCTGTCCATCGTCAACATACGATTGACGGAGAAATGTCGACCGACGTCGCGGAGGAATTCGATGTAGTTGAGCGGGGCCAACCATTCGGCGTTGTCGGACATGATGGCGTCAGTTTTGGCCGTGCCGAACTTCAATAGCTGGGAGAAGACGCCCTTGATCGCCTCTTTGTTGGCGTTGATTTCTTCGATGGTGCGGATGACGCGGGTTTCATCTTTGCCTGAGGGATCGCCGACGCGGGTGGTGCCGCCGCCCATGAGGGTGATGGGTTTGCCCGCGCCCGTGCGTTGCAACCAATGCAACATCATGATCGACAGAAGATGGCCGATGTGGAGCGAGGGGGCGGTGCAATCGTAGCCCACGTAGGTGACCACCTCGCCCTTTTTGGC
>JABFRJ010000084.1 GCA_013141255.1 Hyphomicrobiaceae bacterium | reverse complement strand
GCAGGCTTTTAAGCGACGATGGCCGTCGTTCCATGTCGTTGGACGCTGTCATGCCTGCTTCCCCAGTTTTCCACGATCACACAAACGCACCAGTCCTCAAACGCACCACCAAGTCAGAACGTCGGCGCGGCGTAAAAATTCTCGGCACATCGCGCTCAGCCAACTAATTTTTGCTCTGCGACCACTTCATGAACTCTTGGAACAATCGCTCTTGCTCGATCGGATCGTTAGGAGCCGCCTTGACGCTTTGGGCCCGAGCCAATCTCGGATCAATGGCTGCCCGTGCTGGAGCGACAGGGACCACGGCAGCCGTTTTATCGAGCCATTCCTGCGCTGCAGGAAAACGCTTCCAACCGGCCAACGGCGCCGCGATATTGGCTTCCTTCCACTTGGGATGGCGCGGCTTCTTTCCGAATTCGGCAAACTTCCCGAAAAAGGCGTCGATAAAGCGGGAGACGCGACGATAGCGTTCCGTGTCGCGTGGCCAATTGTAGGCGGCCAGGACCGCACCGACAGCAACGGTCTCGATGCTTTTACCAGTCTCGATCAGCGTCGGATAATCATCGTGCGTAAGTTTGGCTGGAAAATAATCCGCCTCAAGCGGTGCACTGTACGCGACCGGGAGCAATTTCATGCCCGGTTCAAGTTTGAACTTCTGAAATGCACCCGATGGTTTACCCGCAATCAGAACAGTCGCTGCGATCTCACCCTTCTTGACCTTCTCGTATCCGTCGCCCTGGCCGACATTGATCTCAGTCGCTTTGATCCCAAGCGCTTGAAATACGAGCCGCGTCGAGAACTGAGTCCCACTCCCTACATCCGAGAAATTGACGGTTTTACCGTTGAGATCTTCGATTTTCTCAATGCCCGCCCCCGCGAGAATATGCATCTCTTCGTTGTACAACTTTGCAATAAACGCTAAGCGGTCATCGATGTTTCGCCCGAGTTCACCTGTCGATTTCAGATAGGACATGATGTTCGATTGTGTAATGCCGAGATCCACGCCGCGCAGATGCAAAACATCGATCACGTTTTGATAGCCACCCTTGCCGATGACCGGCAAAATGCGCAGCGCCTCGCCGTCGTCCAGCACCGCCGACATATCATACGCCATGAATAAGTATGTGCCGTTCGGATTACCCGAAATGACCGTCGTAGTGTTTTGGTTCAATCGATCCGTGCGCTCTGAATGCCGCACGTTTTCAACCGGAGCCACCTCGCGGCCTGTTCGTGCCACAACGGCACGTCGCACTTTCGGCGCGGCTTCAGCTGCGACCTGCGCGGTTTGTGCGAAGGCAGCGCCAATCACTCCATTAGTCCCCCCACTAATCCCACTAATCCCACTGAGCGTCAGTGCGAAGAGTGTGGCTGCGACGAGCACGGAACGCGTCGGGCGTAGGTGCATGATGGTCTCCCCTAAGGTGTCTAAGTAGGAGGCCAACGAGGGGAGCACGATGCAGAAGCGAGCACAGGCACGTCAAAGACGCGGCGCCAAAATCACCGGCTACGGTGACAACTCCATCACATGCGAACCGTCTTAGTGACGGTAGTCTCCCCCGCGAGAGCTGCACCCCTCAAGGGCGCTCATGCGGCTTCATTGAGCACGCACCGTGCCAGTTCGAACGCGCAACGCGGCGGAATTGCGGCGCAAGTCTGATTTTTTGTGCCGATTATTAACGCAGCGAACCGATCAATACGCGATTTACCGTCAGCTCTATAACTGTGAAATGCCCTGACATGAATCCAAGGTGAGCTATAACGCCAGTTGATTGCAGATGATTGCAGTATTCCGCGTTCGCGCCCAAGTTCGACGGGCGTGTATCGAAGTACAATCGAGAGTGAACACACCATGTCAACCAAAGACAAGTCAGTGCGTCCCCCCTTGACTGCGCTTGCCCTCCGTCTCCCAAACCTCGAAGCCTCAACCCTTCAAGCGCTTAGAACCCAGTCCCATTTTATAGCCATCGCAAAAGGTGCAACCATCTTCGCGCCTGGCGATAGCTGTCAAAATCTGACGCTCTTAACCAAAGGCGCGATCCAAGTTCGTATCACGTCGGAACACGGGCGGGAGCTAACCCTGTATCGGGTTAGCCCCGGGGAAACCTGTGTCATGTCGGTCGCCTGCTTGATGGGCGCCAATCATTATCAAGCCGAGGCCATTGCCGAGACAGACATTGAGGGCATTGCCATCGGCCACGCCACGTTCGATCACCTGCTGGCCACCTCCCCCGCGTTTCGAAGTCATATTTTATCGATCCAAACTCATCGCATCTTCGACCTTGTGGGCCTTGTCGATGAAATTGCGTTTCACCGAACCGAGGCGCGGCTTGCCAGCCGCTTGTTGGCGTTATCTGCGAGCGGCGGCGAAATCGTCGAGACGCATCAGCAGCTCGCCGACGACATCGGAACAGCGCGTGAAGTCGTCAGTCGGCGCCTGAAACGCCTCGAAGCGCGCGGCCTGATCACCGTTGAACGTCGCAATATCCGCATCAACAATCGTCAAGCGCTCGCGCAATTGGCCGAATAAACCGCCCGTCTGTGACTCCAGTCACAGACCCGGCGCTTGTTGCAGCGTCATTATAGGGCCGACGAAACCCATGAGGAGCCTCCCATGCCCACCAATGTCGGCAATATCGACCGCCTATTCCGCATCGTCCTCGGCATCGCGTTACTCGCCTGGGCACTCGGCTTTATCCCCGGTGTCGCCGCCTCGGTCTGGGGCTGGATTGGCGTGATCCCATTGGCCACAGCGCTGATGGGTTCGTGCCCAGTCTATTCGATCCTCGGCGTTAACACCTGCGGTCGCAAAGCCTGAACGCCACTGCGGTCAAATCGAAAGTTCAACCCACGCCGGGCAGTGGTCGGAAGGCTTCTCCCAGGCGCGGGTGAACGTGTCGATACCCGACGTCGTCATGCGATCCGCCGCCTGTGGCGACAGCAGCAGGTGATCGATGCGAATGCCGTTGTTCTTTTGAAACGCGCCAGTCTGATAATCCCAAAACGTGTAGACACCCGCGCCCGGATGACAGGCGCGGATGCCGTCAACGAGTCCCAAGTGTCTGAGTTCGGCGTAAAGCGCTCGGCTCTCTGGTTGATACAACGCGTCTCCGGTCCAGGCTGATGGGGTCTTGGCATCGACCGGATCAGGGATGACGTTAAAGTCGCCCAAAACAATCAGCGGCTCCTCGTGGCGTAGCAATGCAGTAGTGTGAGCAATCAGCCGTCGCATCCAGGCGAGCTTGTAGGAAAACTTCTCGGTTCCCAGTGGATTGCCGTTCGGCAGGTACAACCCGGCGATCCGCACAATCCCGCCCGCACCCTCAACCACGCCTTCAATGTAGCGTGACTGTTCATCGTCACCATCTCCAGGCAATCCTCGGCTGACATCGTTAAGCGGCAACTTGGAGAGCAGTGCGACGCCATTGAACCCCTTCTGGCCAAACACGGCGACGTTATAGCCGAGGGCTTCAATCTCCAGGCGCGGAAATCCTTCATCAACGGTCTTGATCTCTTGCAGACACACCACATCTGGCGACGTTTCTTTGAGCCACGTCAATAAGCCTTCGATGCGCGCCTTGACACCGTTGATGTTCCACGTCGCCACCCGCATCCTGGCCTCCATATTGCATAAAATTAGATGAAATCTTCGTCTTAACCCCAGCCTTACTGGCGGTTCGGCTTTACGGGGCGTTCATCACTGTACGTTACAGTCTCGATGTATCTCCCTCGAACCATAGCTTCGAGACTCATCATGGCCACAGCATTTATATCAGCGTCGGCAAAAACCAATATTGTTAACCGCAAGCGGCCGCTCGCCCGCACGCTTGTTGTGCTGAACCTTGTCCTCTGTGTCTTGGTGCTGATCGCCTGGCAGACGACGATGATGCTGTTCCTGAACCCTTTGGCCTGGGCCTCCAACCGCTCATTCCCAACAGATCACTCAATCATCGCCATGCTGCAATCACCGATGGCGTTGTTTTGGATCGCCCCCACGATGGCCATAGGCTTTGGCTGGGCTGCCATGCGCGTCCATAAATACCCATTGGCCGTCACAATTATGCTGGCACCGGTTCTATTCACCGTGCTGGTGTTCGGCTTGTATTGGTGGCTGCCAGAGTCTGTTCGCTGAGAAGAGTCTGTTCGCTGAGAAGAGTCTGTTCGCTGAGAAGAGTCTGTTCGCAGTTAAGCGATACCACGTCACTGTTTGGCCAACGGTTGGAGCATCCACGTTGTTTCGTGCCAATAGAACGGCCTAGAGCGAGAAACTCGTCCCGCAACCGCACGCAGCGGTGGCCTTCGGATTCCTGATTTGGAAGCTGGATCCGATCAGCGCATCGACAAAATCAATCTCCGAACCCGCCATGTAGTCGACCGACACCGGGTCCACCAGTACCACCGCACCACTCCGCTCAATCGCCAAATCGTCCACGGCCCGTGCGTCGACCAGATCAAATTTGTATTGAAAGCCGGAGCAGCCGCCCCCCTCCACGCTCACGCGCAGGAACTTGGCCCTCGGCTCGCCCGCCACAATCTCGCTGATGCGCTCAGCAGCGCGCGCTGAGAGGCTGATCGGACCTGCAATTGACTGTTGGAGCATGACTACGTCCATACCTTCCAAATCAACCGTTGAACACGGCGAGCATCATCAGTGCCAGGCTATTCAGGCGTCCCAGACTTTCGAGACTCGGTTATGCCATGTACTATGCGCTAGATAGGGTCGTGTTGGGTCGTGTTAAAGGCCAAATGTCGCCAATTGGGCCCAATTTACGATGGATTCCGGCCGATGGGCGAAAAATCGACATCAAAACCAAGTGCGAATCCGCCGACGCCAGGCTTGCAGGCGCCTCGTCCCGCGTCAAATTCGGCTCGCGCGCCCTATGCAACCAATCCTGCCCAGTCTCGTGGCCGCCTAGTGGACGAGCCAGCCTGCCCCATGCGCACGCCCTTCCAGCGCGACCGCGACCGCATCATCCACGCCACGGCCTTCCGCCGACTGACCCATAAGACCCAGGTCTTCCTCTATCACGAGGGCGATCACTACCGCACACGCCTGACCCACACCATTGAAGTCGCGCAGATCGCCCGCGCCATCGCCCGCCAGTTGCGCCTTGATGAAGATTTGGCTGAAGCCTTGGCGCTGGCCCACGACCTCGGCCATCCCCCGTTTGGTCACGCCGGCGAACGCGCACTCGATCACGCCATGACCGCTTGGGGCGGCTTCGACCACAACGCCCAAAGCCTTAAAGTCGTCACCCGCCTCGAGCGCAAATATGCCCGCTTCGACGGCCTCAACCTATCTTTCGAAACCCTCGAAGGCCTCGTCAAACACAACGGCCCCCTGACCGGCCTCGCAGCGCAAGAAGCCCGCCCCGGCGAACATCGTCTGATCCTAAAAGCCATCGAACACGCCGGCCTACGTGAGATGCTCCGCCTCGACCGTTTCGCTAGCCTCGAAGCCCAAGCCGCCGCCATCGCTGACGACATTGCGTACGTCAATCACGACATCGACGATGCGCTGCGTGCAAAATTACTCGTTATCGAAGACTTGGCCGATGTGCCCTTGGCCGGCCCCTTCGTCAAAGCCGCCGTCGCCAGCACGGCTGACCCTGGCCGCGTCATCTACGAAGTCAACCGCCGTATGATCACGGCCATGATCGAAGATTGCGTCGGCGCTGCGCGCGCCCGCTTGGAAATCCTGCAGCCACATTCTTCTGAGAGTGCCGTATCGGGCGGCCAAGCCGTGATCAAATTCTCCGATTTCTTCGGCCAAGAACTGCGTCAACTTAAAGGTTATTTGTTCCGCGCCGTCTATCGCCATGAGCGCGTGATGGGTGTCATG
>JABFRJ010000081.1 GCA_013141255.1 Hyphomicrobiaceae bacterium | reverse complement strand
CGCGCGGATGGGTGCGGCTGCAGTAGCAGCTGCGCGGGCAATCGATTATCGCGGCGCGGGTACCGTCGAATTTCTGTTGGAACCTTCTGGGGCGTTTTATTTTCTTGAGATGAATACACGGCTGCAAGTTGAGCACCCAGTGACTGAAATGGTGACGGGGTTGGATTTGGTCGCGTGGCAGCTGCGTGTCGCAGCTGGTGAGCCTCTGCCGCTGACACAGGCGGATGTGCGTTTGGGCGGCCATGCTATCGAAGCCCGCATCTATGCTGAGGATCCGTCGCGAGGATTTTTACCGCAAACCGGACGGGTACTGGCATGGACCCCGGCTGATCTCCCCGCGGTTCGCACAGATCACGGTCTGCTTGCTGGCCAGGACATTTCTCCGTTCTATGATCCGATGTTGGCGAAGGTTATTGCCCACGGCGCCACGCGCGATGAAGCACGCCGCAAACTTATCATGGCACTTGAGGAAACTAGACTTCTTGGCCCGACGACAAATATCGGCTTTTTGATCGCGGCGTTGCGTCACCCTGAATTTGCTGATGGTCGAGCCACGACGAATTTTATTGACCAGTGCTTCGCGAAAGGGAGTCCTGCGCTCGCTCCACCTGTTGCTGGCAATGAGCTCGTTGCGCTCGCGGCGGTGCTGTTATCGCGGGCGTCCCAGACCTCGGCGGCGGTTGGTGCTGCATGGCACTCATCTGGTGTACCGTCGTGGCCCATGCGAGTGGCATTTGGCGCTACGCCGACCGACGTGATAATAAAGCCCGTGACCACAACGCGGTATGATGTGCAGATTGGCGGTGCAGTGGCGACACTCGACATTGTGTCACTTTCTACAACTGATGTGCGCTTTTCGGTTGATGGGCATGTGCGTTCGGCGCAAATTTATTACGACGATGGAACACAGCATCTTGGCTTAAATGGTTTGACGTACGCAGTGCGTGACATCCTCCACGACGCGGCGTCTGGTGCCGAGACGGACGGTGATGATCGTATTCGAGCGCCCATGAACGGTCGCGTGGTCTCGGTGCGTGCCAAAGCTGGCGATACCGTCGTTAAGGGACAGTGCATTGTCATTCTCGAAGCCATGAAAATGCAGCATGAATTGACGGTCGGGCGCGCGGGGACACTGGCGGACGTTAGAGTTGCCGAGGGCGACCAAGTGGCCACGCAACATATTCTGGCGGTGCTTGCCGCTGTACCACAACCGTCTAAAAGTTAAACTACGGAGCCCCGCATGTCTGGTACCAAAGCTATCATTACGTGTGCGCTAACGGGCGTGCTGACAAACCCGAAGCAGTATCCTGTGCCAGTGACGCCTGAGCAAATGGCGCGCGAGGCGCGTGCAGCCTTTGATGCAGGCGCTGCGATTATGCATGTCCACTTCCGACAGCAAGCGCCAGATATGGGACACTTGCCATCGTGGGAGCCTGCGGTAGCAATCGAGATTATGGACGCGATAAAAGATTCGTGTCCGGGCGTCATCCTCAATCAATCGACGGGGCAGCGAGGACCGAACATCTCGGGACCACTTGCGTGCCTGCGTGCGGTGCGACCCGAAATTGCGGCGGCGAATGCGGGATCGCTCAACTATCTCAAGATAAGGGCTGATGGTAGTTGGGCGTGGCCACCCGGTATTTTTGACAATGCGCCGGACAAACTGAAGCAATTCCTCGATGTGATGGTTGAGACGGAGACGCAGCCGGAATTTGAATGCTTCGATACCGGCATCGTGCGCTCCGTCGATATGTTCGTGCGCAATGGCATGTATCGGGGGACGCCGAAGTATAATTTCGTAATGGGTGTCGCGTCGGGCATGCCTGGCGATCCAGAACTCTTACCGCTCTTGTTGAAGCTCATTCGTCCGGGATCACCTTGGCAAATAACGGCCATTGGACGCGACGAGATTTGGCACCTGCATCGACGTTCAGCAGAGCTCGGCGGGCATTTGCGTACCGGCCTTGAGGATACATTCTATTTGCCCAATGGCAGCAAGGCGCGATCCAACGGCGAATTGATCGCGGCTATTGCGGAAACAGCGCGCTCGGCGGGACGAAGCATCGCCTCGCCGATTGAAGCGCGTGCCATAATGGGATTGAAGGCGGCATCGGGTTGACACCACCGCTTAGGCCACGCCTCCCTGCGTTCGCATAGTCGCGATTTCGTCGATATTGAACCCGGCTTCGAGTAACACAGCGTCGGTATGCTCGCCCAAGGCGGGCGCTGGTTTGGCCGGTGGAATTGGTGCTGATGCTAATCCAAAGGGCGCAGCCAAGGTGAGCGGCATAGACGGATTGTCGGTCGTCACGACCGCGCCACAGGCTGTTGCCTGCTCATCACGGCGCAGGTCTGACATGATGCCGATAAGACCAACCGGCGTGCCTGCCTCGCGCAGTTTGTCGCGCCAATGAGCCCAATCGTTCGATGCGAAGACGGCATCTAGTTGCGCCACGAGATCGGCGGCATTCGTGCGCCGTGCAGCAGGCGTCGCGAAGCGTGGGTCGTGTTCGAGTTCTGGTTTGCCCAAGGCTTTGCAGAAAGGTGTCCAACCGGTGTCTTCGCGCACCATGGTCAACTGCAGCCAACGCTTATCACGCGTCAAATACGGATTGGTAACAGCGTTGCGCGGGCGATGGCGCGGTGGCCGTGGCGGCAATGTCGAGCCCAGCAGAGCGGCCTGCGCTGCGACGCCATTGGCCCACAACCCATTGGCGAGCAAAGAGCTGGTCACGAGCGTGCCTGTTCCGGTTTTTTCCCGCGACCAGAGCGCCATCATGATACCCGCCAGCAGACTGATGCCAGACGCGCGGTCGCCCTGCGCGGGTTGAGCCGGGCCTGGCGGTTGATCTTCATAACGGTTGCAATCGGAGAGACCTGAGCGGGCGAAGTAGGCGGTACTGTCGAAGCCAAGATGATCGCGGTCGGGCCCGGCTTCGCCGTAGCCGGTGAAGGCGGCGTAGATCAATTTCGGATTGAGGTTTTTTACATCGTCGTAGTCGATTTTGAGGCGACGACGCACGAGTGGTGGCGAATTGGTAACGAGTACGTCAGTCGATTTGATCAATCGGTATAATGCCTGACGACCACTCTCGCTTTGTAGGTTGATGGCAATTGAGCGCTTGCCGCGACTGTCCATTTCCCAAGGATAATTCACCGCGCTTGGCGGATAGCTTGAGACCTGCCGGATCGACCGATTTGGATCGCCGCCATTGGGGGGTTCGACTTTTATGACCGTCGCGCCGTAATCGGCCATCACAGTCGCTGCAACGGGCGCGGCAATATAGGATGCGAGGTCGAGCACACGAATGCCATATAATGGTAAGTTTGAGGGCAATCCGTTGGCATGCACATTTGGTGTGGGATCGGGCATGCGCGGCCTTTGCTGGGTGGTGACGTCCTCGATCATAGCGTTGGCACGGGGGCTTTGAGCAAGCGCTTTAGCGCTATGCTGCAGGCGCGATGATGCATATCCGGCGGCTGTCCAGCAGCCCGCACCGGGGCCAATGGCGCTGCCTCAAGCGTTGCGTGTGTGTTTCAGCATTTGGACCGACGCGCTGCAGTGACACGTCCGCGATCGGAGGCGAATTAATCCGAGGCATAGCCTTCGTTGTTGAGCGTATAAGGCGATAACACATAGGTTTTGGCGTCGGCTATTTATTTGGGGCCGAATACTGTGATGCTGACGTATTCGATTGGAGGCTCCCTATACGTGGTTTGGACGCGATAGGTTTATGCATATTCACGGCCAGGCTGGATCTTGGAATGTGCACGTAACGCCAATTGAGCCGTCGGGATCATGTCGCCGTTTTGCACGCGACACATAAACCGTCCGGTATGGACTTGCGAATGCCTCGCGCATTTTGATCATACGCCCGTTATCAGCGAGTGTGACGAGGCGCGCCTGTGCGTTTGGTCGATCCGCCGCCAGCGCTAGGCAATATTTGAAATCAACAGGATCATAGGCAGCAAGTGGGTGGAGCAATTTACTGTATGGATCTGTCGGTCGCTCCATCACCCACTCGGCCGTTGATCCGAGCGGCTCGATGGGGCCTTTGTGCGCTTGGCGCTTACCGAGAAATGAACGATATTCTCCTGAACTCTGGTTCTTTATGAAGTACATGACGTCTTCGCTGGTCAGGACCTCGAGGCCTGCCAAAATCTCATCGCCGGGAGCAATGGGAAAGTCATCGATCTTCAAGACGGGTCCATCCGACGATTTGCTCCACCAAAACCACCATGCAAAATTCTCCCCGTCAGGCGATTGGGCAGTGCCTATTTGCGGCAAGGACGCCGTCCGCAGCCTGCCATTGTGGCCATCGATACCAACCCATACTAGAGACTTCGCGTCATTGGAGTGCGTGAAAAGCGCTGGCTCCGACGGCTGGGTCACATTCGGCACCTTCCAGCTGCCGACAGCGAAAACGATGCGTTTTGGAAATGGCGGTGAAATCACCGCACCTGACCAATTCAAACTCGATTCGAGTGTTCCTCGGCGCGAGGGCACGACTTTGGTCTCCATCCTGCCTTCGCGCAATCCCATTACCACAGGCGAAAGGCTGCTACTGAATGTCGGACGCTTGGCTGAGAAGCGCGGAGAAACGAGCTTTTTCCAAAAATCATAGAGATGCGGCCCGGCGGCGGCATCTGGTCTTTGTGGAATCCCATACTTGTCCAACTGAGCGGGCGTCGCCGCGAGCAAATCTTGCCCAGCAGTCACAACATCATAACTGGTGTCGTAGTAAATATTTTCTTCCATTCCACACTCCTATGACGCACCACTCCAGTCGTCACTGAACAACAGCAGCTTTGATCCGCGCGACGTCAGTATCTGTGCCTCACGCGAAGACACCAGGATTGGCCCACTCCGCTCTGGCTGCGTCGACGAGCGCTTTGAACTTGGGAAGGTATGTCTGGTCTAAAAGAATTTGAGCCGTAATCGCTGCCGCGAGCTTCACTCCAGCCGTCGTATCGGACCGATAGTGCAACCCGGCAATTTCACGATTGCGGGCAATTCGGCGAGCAAGAACGCTAAGTGCTTTGGTTATTGTCGTTCTTGTTGGGTCGGTCGGTGCCGGACCACCGAGTGACGGCGGAATGACCTCTGCAAGCAACGCGGCGAATACATGAGCTTGAGTGGCGTGACCGCTGGGGAACGAGGCATGGCCGCCGTGTTGGATCGGGGTCATCAATCCGGGCACGACCTGCGTCGGGCGCGGTCGATTGAAATGCGCTTTGTAATGCATGCAAATCAAAGCTGTTAATGCGTCAGCGACGATCAACATGCGGGCTGTTGCCGGGTGCGTGGCCCCCGTTGCTGACACAAGGTGCATAAATTTACTGATGAACTCATCAGCCTCTGTGACGATTTCACCGAGTGCGTCGGCGCGTTCCTCGATGGCCATACGCCGCAATTCCTTAATGTCACCTTCGAGGTCCGAGGCCCAAGGTGTTGGCCCCGCGCCCAACAGAGCGAATTCGCCGAGCTTGTTGAACCAATCGGATTTTCGAGCAAGATCCGATACGACGACTAATGCGTAGGTCTGGTTGGACCAGAGTCTCCTGCCAAAACCGACTGCATTGAACCTCAGCCCATCGATGTCGAGTTCGCTGGCGAAAGGTAAATCGACACGATCGCCAAACCCGCCACCGCCAGCACCACCGTATCCACCGTAACCGCCATATCCACCATACCCACCATACCCACCGTAACCGCCATACCCACCGTAGCCGCCATAGCCGCCTGCCATACCACCGTCCTCCATCACTAAGTTCAGTTTCCATCGCAAATGTGGATCAGCGCCGCATATCCGACGCCAGTCGTAAAAACGCCGCCTCAATACGTAATAGGAT
>JABFRJ010000106.1 GCA_013141255.1 Hyphomicrobiaceae bacterium | reverse complement strand
ACCCGCCACCGGTTCTGTTATCCAGCGGCCACCCGAAGGTATGCTGCACCAATCCAGGGTGATGCTTCTCAGGTTTAACTTCCCAAAGTTCTTTGATGCCGATGCCGAATTTTTGTGGCTCACATTTGGCGTCGAGCTTGAATTTGCTCATCAGTTCTTTCGCCAACGATCCGCGCACGCCTTCGCCGATCACCGTATATTTGCCGCGTAATTCCATGCCGCGCTGATAGCGGTCAGTCATTTCGCCCGTCTTGCCAATGCCCATGTCACCGGTTGCCACGCCTACAACAGCGCCTTTGTCGTCATAGAGCACTTCCGCCGCCGCAAAGCCTGGATAGACTTCGACGCCAAGTTCAGTCGCCTGCTCGCCGAGCCATTTGGCCACCGCACCCAAGCTCCCGATGTAGTTGCCGTGATTGTTCATGAAAGGCGGCATAGCAAAGTTCGGCAGCCGCATCCGACCTGCTGGCCCCAACACATAGAAGCGATCATCTTCGACCTGCGTGTCGAGCGGGCACCCCTTGGCCTTCCAATCCGGAATGAGGCTATTGAGCCCCACCGGATCGATCACTGCGCCGGAAAGAATGTGTGCGCCTACCTCGGAACCCTTTTCGAGCACGACGACGGAAATCTCTTCACCCCGCTCGGCGGCCAACTGCTTGAGCCGGATCGCGGTCGCAAGTCCAGCCGGACCCGCGCCGACGATCACAACGTCGAACTCCATTGCTTCGCGTGGGGCCAATTCCTCGGCGTTCGCAGCCATTTCTGCACTCCCGTCCTATCGATTACGTCAATCTCGAATAAAGCCAGCCTCGCAGTAGCGCAAGCGTTCGCATCTGATCATCGCATAAGCCTCAGAGCCAATGCGCGATTTGATCGAGTGGTTTTTTAGCAATGACAGGCACTTGCGCATCAACCGCAGGGTACCCAACCACCAGAAGAATGGTTGCCTTTTCCGCCTCCGGCCGTCCGCAGATGCCGTTGAGAAATCCCATCGGGCTCGGCGTGTGCGTCAATGTGGCAAGTCCCGCCGAATGCAGTGCTGCAATCAAAAATCCCGTCGCGATGCCGACCGATTCAGGCACATAGTAGTGCTTCACCTTTGAGCCATCGGGAGCTGCCCCCCACCGTTGCCCAAAGATGGCAATAAGCCACGGGGCAGTCTCAAGAAAAGGCTTTTCCCAATCAGTGCCCAGGTGACGCAGCGCGTCGAGCCATTCCGCCCCCGCCTTGCCACTATAAAACGCCTTCTCCTCGGCTTCCGCCGCCTCTCGTATTGCGCGCTTCTTGGCAGCATCTTGGATGCAAACAAAGCTCCACGGCTGTTGATTGGCCCCTGAAGGCGCGGTGCCTGCCGCCGCAATCGCTGCAGCAATGACGTCGCGCGGGACCGGCTCGGAGGAAAAATCACGCACCGTCCGCCGCCGACGCATCAATGCTTCAAATGCCAGTGCACGCTCAGCCATGGCGTCCGGCGGCAAACGCTCAAACCTCAGGGGCTCATGCAATGCCGCACCGGATAGGGGTCCAATATCCTCGCTGCCCGCCGCATCATCTTGAGCCATCGTGCCCGCCCTCGTTAATCGTCCTATGCAACCCAAGGCGCCAAACTTACTCAGCAACCAGAACTACCCAGCAAGCTAGACCTGGCCAACAATCAAGACCTAATCTGAACAAGTCTTGGATAATTCCCTAGTCAATAGCGAGACAGCCATGCGCAGAGGCTTGGAAATTGCTAGAATGGTCTAGGGTATACTGCAATCAACCAGGATTGGTGTGGGGGCGAACAGCCTGCGCGCAGCATGTCACGGTGCAGCACCAATCCGACGCATGGAGTAAGCCTTGCGGTGCGGCGTAAGCCTTGCGGTGCGGCGTAAGCCTTGCGATGCAGTCTGCCAACCGGTGCGCGTCGTCCGTTAACGGAATATAAACCGGCGCAATTGCGCCGACCGAGATTTAAGATATGTGTCGCCGCCGCTGACCAGCGTCCGGTATTGGCACGCGTGAACTGAACATGGGGAACATTATGGCGCGTCGATTATTTGGCACCGATGGTATTCGCGGTCTGGCCAACGCCTATCCAATGACAGCGGAAATCGCCCTCAAGGCAGGTATGGCCGCAGGCAAACTCTTCTCAACCGATAGCAACCATCGCCACCGCGTGGTCATCGGCAAGGACACGCGCCTGTCGGGTTACATGATCGAGAACGCCCTGACATCAGGGTTCACCTCGGTCGGCATGGACGTGTTCCTCTTGGGTCCAGTGCCCACACCAGCCGTCGCGATGTTGACGCGCTCGATGCGTGCCGACTTGGGGGTGATGATCTCAGCGTCGCACAACGCCTTCCACGACAACGGCATTAAATTTTTCGATCCCGATGGCTATAAACTCTCCGACGAGATGGAACTGGAGATGGAGGATCTGATCCTCGGTCCCTCCGAAAAGATGCTCGTCCCCGCCGAGCGCATTGGCCGGGCCAAGCGCGTCGAAAGCTCGCAAGAGCGCTACATCGAATTCGCCAAACGCACCTTGCCCCGCAATGTCCGCCTCGACGGCCTCCGCATCGTTATCGATTGCGCCAACGGCGCAGGCTATCAGGTGGCTCCCAACGCCCTGTGGGAACTGGGTGCCGAAGTTATCAAGATCGGCATTGATCCCAATGGCACCAATATCAATCTGAAATGCGGCTCCACCTCGCCCCAGGCTCTCTGCGACAAGGTCCGCGAAGTCCGCGCCGACATTGGCATCGCGCTCGATGGTGACGCCGACCGAGTCGTCATTGTCGACGAAAAAGGCAATGTCGTCGATGGTGATCAGATCATGGCCGTCATCGCTGAAAGCTGGAATCGTCGCGGCAAGTTGGCAGCTGGTGGCGTCGTCGCCACCATCATGTCGAACCTCGGCCTAGAACTTTATCTAAAAGAAATTGGACTTACTCTTGCTCGCACCAACGTCGGCGACCGCTACGTCGTCGAGCACATGCGCAAACACGGCTTCAATGTCGGCGGCGAACAATCCGGCCATATCGTTCTCTCCGACTTCACTACCACAGGCGACGGCCTCGTCTCGGCCTTGCAAGTTCTTGCCGTTGTGGTCGGCACGGGCAAGCCCGTGAGCGAAGTCTGTAAACGCTTCGAACGTCTGCCCCAAGTGCTGCGCAACGTCCGCTACACCAACGGCAAACCACTCGAAAAAGACGCAGTCAAACGCGCGATCGAAGGTGGCAAGCAACGCCTAGGCTCCAAAGGTCGTGTCGTTATTCGTCCCTCCGGTACCGAGCCTGTCATTCGCGTCATGGCCGAAGGCGATGATCCAAGTCTCGTTTCCTCCGTTGTCGATGACATCGCCGATGCCGTGCAAAAAGCCGCCGCTGCAGCGGCATAAACAACTCGCGCATCGTCTGAAATAAAAACGCAAACGGGGCTCGTCGACGGCCCCGTTTTTCATGCCAATTCCACGTCGCACACTCAACTGATTAACATCTCGTTGATAGGCGCAAGCTGCACGACTGTTTAAAATGAGACACGCCTTAAGGCTCTCTCAACCATTCTCGGGCAGGCTCTCAATAGTGAATGAGGTACGCAAACCTATTCCTATGATCAGCACGTCACGTGACGTGTTGGTCGAGTGCCCACGATTTTTATGGTGAGTGATCATGACGTTGAAAAAGTCTATTCTTGCAGGCGCGACCGCCCTGCTGCTCAGCACCGTTGGTGCATCCGCCGCCGATCTCTATAACAAAGGTGGCAGCATCAAAGACGGCTACATGCCAGCAGAAACCGCACGCCCCGTCTCGTGGTATGTGCGCGGCGATTATACCCACGCTTGGCAAGATGTCGGCTCGATCATCGAAGCGCCGTACACCACCAACAACTCTCTCACCATCGCCAACACGCACGCTTTCGGCGTCGGCATTGGTCGCTACTTTTCATCAAACATCCGTGGCGACCTGACCTTTGATTGGGGCAAAAACGCAGCCGTCACCGGCCTCGTCGATGCAGCCGTCACTGTCCCAGGTCAGCGTCAATTCGGCGTCAAGTCCATGGTCGGCTTAGCCAACCTCTACTACGACTTCGACACGCGTTCGCGCTTCACGCCTTATATCGGTGTCGGCCTCGGCTTCTCGCGCAACCAGACCAGCCACGGCCGCATTGAAGTATCAGGCTGCGCGATCGTTTCGTGCGATGCTCAATTCGAAGGCGCCACCAAAACCAACGTCGCCGGCGCTCTGATGGCTGGCTTCTCGGCCAAGTTGCACGACCGCGTCGCGCTCGATGCCGGCTACCGCTTTGTATATCTCGGCGACGCCCACACCGGCGACGTCCAGATCACGCGTAACCCAGTCGATCCATTGGCGCCAAACTCAACGCCAGGCCTCAACGTCAAGGATTTGTCGGCGCATGAAGTGCGCGTCGGCCTCCGCGTCGACCTGCGCTAAACGCTTGTCCGACTGACACCTGTCGGTCCGCAAAACACCAACTCAACCGGGCGACCTCCGCCCGGTCACTCCCCCCAAACGCTGCGGCGGTGAGGGTGGCTTAGTGTAGGACGCAGCCCGTGCTGCAACCCTCTCCTGGTATGTCTGTGTTGCGTTGGCAGACCGTACGGTCAGCTCAGGAATTTGCACAACGCCACGATCTCCCCCTTTGCGTCTGGGCCAACCAAATTCGTTTTTTGGCCAGTACCGTTTTTTTGGATGGCTTTTCGCCTCCACTTTGGGGATCGACCGCAATGAAAGTGTCTGCCGCTATTCTGTCGCTCGCGACCATCGTCACTGCGGCCACGTCCGCGTCCGCAGCCGATATGTACGGCAACGCGCCCGGTGGCATTAAAGACTACCGCAACGGCGCTGTCGCTGTGCCAGTGCCCGTGCCCTACGAAGAAACGTACAAGTGGTACATTCGTGGTGACATGGGGGCCGCGCTCAAAGGTTCAGGCTCGTTCGGCACACCAGGCCTCGCGCTCGACATCGATCAACCCAGCGAATGGTCACCCCGCGCTTTCTTCTCTTTCGGCGCCGGTCGCTATTTAACGCCGAATCTTCGCACTGAAGTAACAGTCGATATGCGCGGTACCCGCACTCTGACAGAAGGAACACAAAATCTTTCCGTCTCGTTGTCTGGCTCAGATGCAGCGCACGCGACGGCAACCAACGTCTACGATGTAAACCGCTCAGACAGGTTTACGCATCAAAATAGTACGTTCTTGTTGAGCGGTTTTTATGACATCAACCGCACGGGCCGTTTCCGTCCCTACGTTGGCGCGGGCATCGGTATTGCGATGCACCAGATCGAGCGCTCGTCATCAGAGTCCACAACGTGCGACGACACGCGAAGCGTATCGACCGATGCGACAGGGTTGAATCCTGTCAACGGTTGTACAATTGTCGGCGGTATGCCGTTGGCGTACTCGATGACGAGCGCTTCGAGCAGCTCCATCGGCCTCGGTCTCGCCGCCCAAGTCTCCGCCGGTCTAACCTACGACATCGCACCGCGCACTCATTGGGACACGGGCTATCGCATGCTCTGGCAGTCAGGCAACGTCGCGATTTCCAACGGTACGTTGGGCGGCACCTCGACCATCCGCGTCGGCAATACCATCAACCATGAACTCCGCACCGGCCTCCGCCTCGATCTGTGGTAAACGCGAAAACGCCGCCACGACTTCAAAACAAAGAAGGCAGGCCCAACGGTCTGCCTTTTTTGTTAGTCTCCCCACAATTACCTCTCCACCGCAGTCATCCTCGGGTGGAGCGAAGCGCAATCCCGAGGACCCAGGGTTCAACAAACTCTCAACGCAAATGTTGTCACGCGCCGCAGCAACGCGCACAACTGAAGCGCTACAACTCGCTGATG
>JABFRJ010000383.1 GCA_013141255.1 Hyphomicrobiaceae bacterium | reverse complement strand
TGAGGAAGCGGATGGCCTGGCCCTTGGCTGTGGTCAGAAACACATCGTCTTTGGTCGTTGCGATGGCCACGTCGACGTTGCTATCGCCGTCGTCGAGCTTCATGGCGATCTTGCCATTGCGGTTGATGGTCTCGAAGTCGCCGAGGGAGTTGCGGCGGACATTGCCGGATTTGGTCGCGAAGATGAGTTCGAGTTCGCCCCAGGTCTTCTGATCTTCTGGCAACAGCAGGATCGAGGTGATGGTTTCGCCTTCGGTGAGCGGCAGCAGATTGACCAGCGCCTTACCTGGCGACTGCGGCGTGCCAGCGGGCAAGCGCCAGACTTTCATGCGGTAGCACATGCCGCGCGAGGAGAAGAATAGAACCGGCGTATGGGTCGAGGCGACGAACATGCGGGTGACGAAGTCTTCGTCACGCGTGGACATGCCCGAACGACCTTTGCCACCACGACGCTGTGCGCGATAGGTCGAAAGCGGCACACGCTTGATGTAGCCTTTGTGGCTGACGGTGACGACGCAATCTTCACGTGCGATCAGGTCTTCGTCTTCGACCTCGCCTTCCATCTCGATGATTTCGGTGCGACGTGGGATGGCGAAGTCGGCTTTGATCTGCGTCAGTTCATTCTTGATGATGTCGACGATGCGGGTGCGCGACGACAAGATGTCGAGGAAGTCGGCGATTTCGATACCGATCTTGCGCAATTCGTCGGCAATTTCTTCGCGGCCCAGAGCCGTGAGGCGCGAGAGCGTGAGGGCGAGGATCGCTGTCGATTGGGCTTCTGAGAGTTTGTAGGTTCCCGCATCCGAGACTTTGTGGCGAGGGTCGGCAACGAGATCGACCAACGGGGCCACGTCGCGCGCGGGCCAATCGCGCGCCATCAGCTTTTCTTTGGCGTCGGCGGGGGAAGCTGCGCCACGAATAAGCGCAATGACTTCGTCGATGTTGGCAACCGCGATGGCCAAGCCAACCAAAACGTGGCCGCGCGTGCGGGCTTTGTTGAGCAGGAACTTGGTGCGGCGCGAGACCACTTCTTCGCGGAAATGGTTGAAGGCAATAATGATGTCGCGCAGGGTCAACTGTTCGGGGCGGCCACCCGAAAGCGCAATCATGTTGGCACCGAAGGTGGTCTGCAATTCTGAATGGCGCCAAAGTTGATTGAGGACTACGTCGGCGACAGCATCGCGCTTCAGTTCTATGACGACACGCATACCCTCACGGTTGCTTTCGTCCCAGAGGTCGGAGATGCCTTCGATGCGTTTGTCGCGCACCATGTCGGCGATCTTTTCAATCAGGGTCTTCTTGTTCACCTGATAGGGGATAGCGGTGATGATTAGTGCTTCGCGATCTTTGCGGATCTCTTCGGTGTGGACCTTGGCGCGCATGATGATGGAGCCGCGGCCTTTGTGGTAGGCGGCAAGCGCACCTGCGCGACCTAGGATCAAACCGCCAGTGGGGAAATCCGGCCCTTGGACAAACTGGCAGAGCTCGTCGACGGTGATGTCGGGGTTGTCGAGCGCGGCCATACAGCCGTCGATCACTTCGCCTAAATTGTGTGGGGGAATGTTGGTGGCCATGCCGACGGCGATGCCGCCGGCGCCGTTGACGAGCAGGTTTGGAAACTTGGCTGGCATGACCGAGGGTTCGCGTTCCGAACCATCGTAGTTGTCTTGATATTCAACTGTATCTTTGTCGAGATCATCAAGCAGATACTGCGCGATTTTTGCGAGGCGGCATTCGGTATAACGCATCGCAGCGGGGCTATCCCCATCGACGGAACCAAAGTTACCCTGGCCATCCACAAGGGTTACGCCCATGGAGAAGTCCTGCGCCATGCGCACGAGCGCTTCGTAGACGGCGCTGTCGCCATGAGGATGGTATTTGCCGATGACGTCGCCGACGACGCGGGCCGATTTTTTGTAGGATTTGTTCCAGTCAAGGCCGAGTTCGCTCATACCGTAGAGGATGCGACGGTGGACGGGCTTCAAACCGTCGCGGACGTCAGGCAGAGCGCGCGAGACGATAACGCTCATGGCGTAGTCGAGGAACGACTTCTTCATCTCGTCGCCGATCAAAATCGGGCGGATGTCGCTCGGTTCTTTGGGTGGCGGCGGGGTGCCCTTGTCGTTCGGTGGTTTCTTATCGGCCATGGTTTTACGGTCTCTCAGAACGGGCGCCCGTTGCGGTGCTTGATCCGCGCAATGCCCCTATTTGAGCTGGGGTATAGCACGCGGCGCGATGGGCACAATGGCTGGTCGCGGCGGTCTGTCGCAGGGACGCGGATTGTCCCCAACCTATGCGTTCGATGAGGCCTTTTATTGTCTCATTCGTCTGCATAAAGCCCCAATAATACGGGGGACAATAGGGCGGTCGATGCGTGTTCTCCTTGTTCTGTTGCGCAATCGCTCCTATGTGAAGACGGAGGAGTTCAGCGGCCATTCACGTGCTCTGAACTAGACGGATGACCGAACCCACGCAGAGCCCTCCGCGTGACGCTGACTTAAAAGGACCAAATCATATGAACAAATCTCTCTTCAGTGCAGTCGTCGCCGCTGGCCTTGTCGCCTCGTCGGCGGCGTTTGCCCAGACGCCTGCTGCAACGCCAGCAGCTCCGGCTGCTGCCAAGGTATCGATCCCGACCGGCGTGTTCTACAAGGGCCAAGGACCGCAACAGTATTTCGCTAAGGACCGCCTGATCGGCGCGAATGTCGTCAACAAAGACGGCGCAGTGATTGGTGACATCGAAGACGTTATTCTCAATACATCGAACGAAATCGAAGGCGTGCTGATCGGTACCGGTGGCGTGCTCGGCGTGGGCGAGAAGAAGATTGGCGTGCGGTACGGTGCGCTCGTGTTTGAAAAGAAGGATGGCAAGACCATCATCAAGTTGCCAGCAGCCTCGAAAGACGTGCTGACTGCGCTTGAGCCCTACAAGCGCGCTGAAAAGAAATCATTGCTCGATAAAGCCAAGGACAAAGTCCAGGGCGCGACTGAGCGCACGAAGGAAGGTGCGGGACCGGCACTTGAGAAGGCGAAGGAAGTTGGCAAGGCCGCTTTGGATAAAACCAAAGAAGTCGGCAAGGCTGCTATCGAAAAAGGCAAAGACGTGATTGATGCCGCGAAGGAAAAAGCAGCGCCGCAAAAGCAATAAGCATTGCGACACTGTTAACGCGTCGCAATTAACGCGATGAAAAGGGGTCCAGTCGCGCAAGCGTCTGGACCCTTTGTCGTTATGGACCCTTTGTCGTTATGGGGATGTTTTTTGGGCGGGTTCAATCGGAGCGGCTTTTGTGGTTTGATCCCGGGATATGCCCGCATCGTCGCGTCGACTTGAGGTTGTCATTGCATGGTTGCTGCTCAGTCCAAATCCGTCGCTGTTTTGTTTTCGATGCTATTCAGTGGGGCGCTGGCAGTCGCTGCTTTCATTGTCGGTCGCGTGACGGGGGCGTCAGTCATCGTGGCGCTCGCGTTGCTGATGATGGCGGGCGCCTTGCATCAAGCGTTGATGCTGGCAAAGGCGCGTGACAGTTGTGGCGGCGGGGATCTCTATTTTTGGTGCTTCGCTGCCGGATCTATCATTTACGCAGCGAGTGCGGGCGCTGCGCTTTATCATGCGGCGCTCAGCGTGGCTTCGACGCCGTTGATTGAGTATTCGACTGCGATTTATGCGCTGCTCGGATTTTCGGCACTCTGCTTTGCAGGCGCCGCGTACGTTGGCATTGATGCCGTACGAGATCCGAAGCGCGAGTTGTCACTGCTCGATCGGCTGCAGACATCTGGGGAGCCTGTGCTGGTAACGACGGCGGTGGAGATCGTGGCTGGCTTCTGTGGTGTCGGCGTTGCTTTGCTTGGTGTGTTCGGCGCGGACCGGCTCGGGTTCGTCAATGCCGATGCGGCGGCGTCGGTGGCGCTTGCGCTTATCATGGTGGCAGTGGCGGCGGTGCAGCTGTTGACGTTGCGGGCCCTGATGGGTGGCCACGTGGTGTCACGCGACATTGTGCGGGCTGTGACGCGGACATTGGCGCTGGAAGTCGAGCGCAGTGGCGCAATCCGGAGGCTCGATGACGTGAGTGTGCGGCAGGTCGGACGAGGGCAGATGCAGGTCGCGGTGCGGTTGGCATTTAAAGATGGTGTGGATGCCGCGCACATTCCGAAGGTCTTCGAGAAACTCGTGGCGAGCGTGCGGGCCGAACACGGCGCTGTCAATGATGTGGTGTTGATGATGGCGCCGAGCACTGCCGTGCCGTCCCTGCCTGACGCTGAGATCAGCGACCGAGTAAGCGGTGACGCCACGCGTTGAGCGTCGCGCGGGCGAGTGCGGTCATGGGGGCGAGCGACTTCTTTACGCGGGCTTTGATCAATCGACCATAACGCCAAGCCCAACTGGCGCGGATCGAGACGAAGAGCGCGTCTTTCCACGGCATCACGCGATCATAGAGCCACTTGAACCAACCGATGCGCATGAGCGCAAGCTGGGTCAATTGATAGATGCGAGCAACAAGTGCGGTGCCGACGACCTTGGCGCCGATGAACAGCAACGCTGCAGCGGTCTTGTAGCCCTGGGCGATGAGGAAGATCGCGAACAGCTTCAACGGCAGGAGCAGAGCCGAGGGCAGTGCAAAGACGATGAGCGCGCCGTAGGGCGGAAGGCCCGCGATCCAGCGCTCGATCATGGCGAAGGGGGCCAGTCGACCGAGGCGCGCTAGCGCCGCAGTCAAAGGCTTCCAGCCCCACTCTTCGAACAACAGCCAAAGCGCGAGGATGACTTCGAAGATGCGACGCACGATCAATCGGCCCAGACCAAAAATTTGCAACCATGCACGCCAGATATTTCGCGCTTCGGCGGTTAGTGCCGAGCGATGCGTATTGAGATGATCACGTCGGCGATATTCGGTTTGCGGACGTTCTGGATTTTGATCTTCGGGCTGCATTGATTGCGCTACGTTGGAGGAACGGTACTCAGCGGCGACGCGCGACACTAACGCAAATCAGTTGCTCGTGCGCTAGCTTGATCATGGATGACGCTTAAGATCGATGTCGATGAGTTTCCAAGTTGTGCCTATGAACCCTAGGGTTGCAACGATGCGGCTCTCAGGAATGCGGGGATGGACGGTCTCAACGCGGAATCGTGTCGGACTTTCAAAGAAGGCCCACCGGAGACGACGCGGTGGCAGGGGATCGGCGGGATCGTCTGGATCGGCAGCGTCAGGAGTTGGCGGCTCGGGTGTTTTGGTCGGCTGGGTAGCTGCGGGTTTGTTCCGGTCCTGGCGTGAGACCACGAACTCGCGCCCGCGCAACACTCGACCAAGCCATGCTGGCGTCACGAGGACATCGACGGCTTTATCGGTGACGGCCTCGCCAAGCACGCGACGAGCGGCTGCGGCAATAGCACCGCGTTTGCTTGCTTCGTCAGTCAGTTTTTCAGATACGCGCGGTTTGATATTGGCGCGCAGTGTCGTCCAATCAACAAGGGCTTCAAGGGCGGCCAAGTCGCGCGTTTTGACCGCCTCGCGTAGGCGCCAACCGGTCCACAGGGGCCAAGCCATATAGGCCAACAGGACTATTGCGATGAGAGCGATGACTTTGCGCACGCGCGACTCCTTTGGAGGCGTGGTGCTGGCGTGTGGGTATGGCATGAAGATGGCGGAGACATGCGCGGCGGTGGATTAGACGACTGCGGGTTGGGGATCAAGCGGCACGGTGCGAATATTATTGACGACGAAGCGCACGAGTTGCGCATCGGCTGCGGGCTGGAAGCCGCCGAATGAGACAATCTTGATCAGCGCATTGGTCACCATAAGGCCTGCGAAACGCCACTTCGGTAGCTTCAAATCGAGCCGCATATCGCCAATACCGACGCTT
>JABFRJ010000201.1 GCA_013141255.1 Hyphomicrobiaceae bacterium | reverse complement strand
GCGCTGAGTTGAAGCCTAACTGCGTCCCTTTCAAACATGACTGTTCTGCTTTGCAGCTGTAAATCCTGCAACTGCGCTGACTTTTTCTCGGCAAGGCCAAAAACACCTTGCGAATCGAGTTCCCCATCCGCAACACATTGAATTTCCCGTGTGACAAGAGACATCGCGCCACGGTGTGCAGGACTTGGTCGGGCGAGCAAACCGGTTTAAGTTGCAGGCCAAACGTGCATCTGCTTGCACATCGGACGCATCTGCCTTTCACGGAGTTTCCATGCCTAGTTCTAAGGACGCTGTCATTGCCTCGCTCATCAAGAGTTTTGAGGCCGCTCCGAGGCGCGAGCAACCGTATCCGCATTGGTATTTGGAAAACTGCCTGCCAGCAGCCGATGTCGCTGAATTGACCGCCCTGCCCTTCCCAGCGCCCGCGCTCGGCGGGATCTCCGGCAAACGCGAGATCCACAATGCGACGCGGCAGTATTTTGACGCGGCCAATATGGAAAAATACCCGGCCTGCAAGACACTCAACGAATCGCTACAAGATCGACGCCTCACCAGCACAGTCGAGCGTGTGTTCGGCACCAACGTCGCGGGCAATTATCTACGCGTCGAGTTTGCGCAAGACACCGACGGTTTCTGGCTGGAGCCGCACACCGATCTCGGCGTTAAGACGTTTACGTTTCTGCTCTATCTGTCGGCGGGCGCGGGGCACGAGAAACTGGGCACCGACATTTATGACGCGAACAAGGTACATTTGGGGAGCTCGCCGTTCCAGCCCAATGGCGCGTTGGTATTTGTGCCGTCGACAAATACGTATCACGGCTTTGAGCCCAAGACGATTGAAGGCGTCCGCAAATCGATCATCATCAACTACGTAACGAACGACTGGCGCGCACGGGAGCAACTGGCGTATCCGAACACGCCAGTGGCGTGATTGCGCCTGACTATGACGGCATTGCGGTTTCGACGAGGCGCGCCCAGAAGGTGACGCCGGCTGGGATTGCATCGTCATTGAAGTTGTATTCTGGGTGATGCAATGGCGCTGATGCGCCGTTGCCGAAGAAGACAAAGGCGCCGGGACGGCTCTCCAGCATAAATGAGAAATCCTCGCCCCCCATTACCGGCGATGCGTTGTCGTTGACGGCGTCGGGGCCTGAGACCTGACGCGCGATCTCGGCGGCGAAGGCTGCCTGACGCGGGTGGTTCTTGGTGATTGGATAGTCGCGACGATAAATGGCTTTCGCGGTCGCGCCATACATGGCGGCCGTGCCTTCGGCGATTTCAATCACTCGTTTTTCTAAGATGTCGCGCACATTGGGCAGCAGCGAGCGCGCGGTACCCAATATTTCAACTGACTGGGGGATGACGTTGCCAACATCGCCGCCACGGAAAACGCAGAGCGAGACAACACCTTGCTCGATGGGGTTTACGTTGCGTGAGATGATCGACTGCATGGCGATGACCATGTGGGAACCGACGAGTATTGGATCGATAGCAATGTGCGGCTTGGCTGCGTGGCCGCCTTTGCCGGTTATGGTGATTGAGATGCGGTCGGACGCCGCGAGGAATGGGCCGGGACGGGTAGCAAATGTGCCAATCGGCATGCCGGGCTGATTGTGCATACCGTAGACCTCCTGCACACCCCAGCGATCCATCATGCCGTCATCGACCATGGCCTTGCCGCCCGCGCCACCTTCTTCAGCGGGTTGGAAAATGACAATGGCGGTGCCATCGAAAT
The DNA here is from genome assembly GCA_013141255.1 of Hyphomicrobiaceae bacterium. GTDB lineage: Bacteria > Pseudomonadota > Alphaproteobacteria > Rhizobiales > Hyphomicrobiaceae > JABFRJ01. Next base: position 4,180 of record JABFRJ010000201.1, on the reverse strand, counting down.
TGCGGGTTTCGCAGAGATATTTGGCTGCGCCTAGCAACACGGAGGTGTGACCATCGTGACCGCAGGCATGCATTTTTCCGGGAACTTTGGAGGCGTAGGATAGGCCGGTTACTTCTTGGATCGGAAGGGCGTCCATGTCGGCGCGGAGGCCTATGACTTTGCCAGACGCACTTTTGCGGCCCTTGATGACGCCGACAACGCCGGTCTGGCCTATGCCGGGGACAACCTCGTCGCAACCAAACGCTTTGAGACGCTCGACGACCGAGGCTGCTGTGCGATGCACGTCGTAGAGCAACTCGGGGTTTTCATGCAAGTCTTGGCGCCAGCCCGCGATTTCGTCTTTCATGGCGGCGATTGAATTGATGACGGGCATGTCGCGTTAGCCTTTGTGGTTGGGCTCAGGAGCGCAGGGACTTGGGTTGGTGACGATCTGGAGAATTTAAAAATGTCGCCGACATTGATCTATTCGATGTTAGGCAGCTTTGGCGTGAGGGGCAATTGTGGTCCGCGCGTTTCAGGTGTGCTCTGCTCAAGTGTTCTCTGCATTTGCGAGCCAACGAAGGGCGCCGTGAGCTGCTGCATTCGCTGTGGCGAAGGTTGCTTGCAACAGATAGCCGCCCGTCGGGGCATCCCAATCGAGCATTTCGCCAGCAACGAAGACGCCTGGACGGGCTTTGAGCATCATGGCGCCATCGACGGCACTGAAGGCAACGCCACCGGCGGTTGAGATGGCGCGGTCAAGACCTTCGAGGGATGTGACCTTGAGTGTTGCATTTTTTATAGCAAAAGCGAGGGCGCGGGGACCGTTGGGCAGCGCACCCTCGCGGCTCTCGCGCACCAGTGCTATGGCGGCGGGCGTTATGCCGGCAGCCTTGCGGACATGATTGGACATCGATTGCTTGCCGCGCGGTTTCGACAGGTGTCCAACGAGAATTTCTTCGGAGAGATCGGGACGGAAATCGATGGTAAGTTCCGCTTCTCCTGATGCGAGTGCGTCGCGCAGTTGCGGGCTTAAGGCATAAATCGCTCCACCTTCGAGGCCGTGTTTGGTAATCATCGCTTCGCCGCGCGTGCGTTTGTCGCCGACGGAGACGGCGATACGCTTCAAAGGCTCTCCCGCATGTTTCAGAAGCGGCTCGGACCAGGGGATAACGACGCCGACGTTGGACGGTGTGAAAGGCGTAAGCGTTACGCCAGCCGCTGCGAGTGGAGTTGCCCACTGACCGTCGGAGCCGAGCCGTGGCCAGGACGCACCGCCAAGCGCGAGAATGGTAACATCAGGTCGTAATCCTGACAGCAGATCTTGATTGGTAGTGGCGTTGTGATGCGTAGCAAATAGTGGTTGCCCGGTTATGTCCCATCCGAGCCAGCGACGACGCAACGCAAACGTGACGCCGAGTGTGGTCAGTCGGGCGAGCCAAGCGCGCAGTAAAGGTGACGCTTTCATCGCTTTGGGAAACACGCGACCGCTGCTGCCGACGAACGTCGATTGCCCGAGGCCTTCCGCCCAATCGATCACACGCTGCGCGGGATAGATGTCGAGGTGCTGATCGAGTGCGGTCAGCGATTCGCCGTAACGGCTCTTGAAGCGTTCCACGGTTTCTGAGTGCGTGAGATTGAGACCACCTCGACCTGCCATCAAGAATTTGCGACCAAGGCTCGGCATGCGATCGACGACGACGACGCGCAAGCCCGCGACTGCCAGAGTTTCAGCCGCAAACAGGCCTGCAGGGCCGCCGCCAATGATGAGTGCTATTTTACGCACGGGCTTCTGTGTCACCACTTGCCGGTGTTAGGCATCGATGCCCACGGTTCGGCCTTGGCTTTGCTCTCACCTTTTTGCAAGAGCTCGATGGAGATGTTGTCAGGCGAGCGGATGAAGGCCATGCGGCCGTCGCGAGGAGGGCGATTGATAGTCACGCCGGATTTCATCAGTCGGTCGCAAAGGGCGTAGATGTCATCAACCTCAAACGCGAGGTGGCCAAAATTGCGGCCTTCGCCGTAGTTCTCCGGATCCCAATTATACGTCAGCTCCAATAGTGGGGCGCGCTCAGCGATACCACGGGTCTTGTCCTCGGCCGCGGCGAGAAAGATCAGTGTGAAACGGCCGGCTTCGCTTTCCACGCGCCTCGTTTCCTGCATTCCGAGTTTGTTGCAATAAAAATCTAGGCTTTGCTCGACGTTCGTGACGCGAACCATGGTGTGCAGATACTTCATGCAGCGGCCTCTCGTTGTGGGTGTTGCTGTGTTTGTGATGTTTGAAACGCAATTGCAATCTCGCGTGATCGCGATCTCGCTCAATTCATAGGGCGCAACTTCAGTCGCATGCCTTTTTTTGATTCGAATTTCTTTCTTTTCTACGCGATGAGCATAGCGCGATGCACGCTCAACGGCAAAGTGTTGCAACGATCTGCACGCATGGGTTGCGATTTTGCCTGTGCAAGCGTTTGTTGCAAATGTTTTCCCCAGATTGGTGTTCTTGGACGAGATGCTCGTGGATGTTCACGTCTCGTCCCAGAGCATGGCCCGACATGTTATTGTTTTTCAATGGATGGAATTTTTGCCGCGATGTTTCGTTGCATGTGGATAGAGCGTTGGAAAACATTTTCGCCAAAGTGTGATGATCAGCGCGCAGAGCGCAGAGAAACCGCTGCGGCAGTGCAATAAAACGATTTTGCGACTTTTGCGGCTGAAATCGTGGCGTGGCGCGCGCGTCACAGGGTCGTCACATCAAGGTTAATTTTGGGGCTGGATTGGGGCGAGAGCTTTGTTATGTATCTCGCATCGACGTTGTGATTCTCGAGTGGGGTGAGGGCAAATGCTCCACTCAGAATTTTAACGGAGATGGCGGCCATAGAGCGTGGCCTAATGGTTTAAGTAACTTGTGGGGTGCTTCTGATGAGTGACGGCAAATACGCAGCCGATATGGGCGGGATGGGGGCAGATCTTACTGCTGAAGTCGCCGATGCCAAAGCGGTCGACGTCTTTGAGATCGCAGGGACGATCAAGTGGTTTGACGCTTCAAAAGGGTACGGATTTATCGTACCTGACAATGGCCTCGCCGACGTGCTGCTGCATGTGACGTGCCTCCGTGCAGGCGGATTCCAAGTGGCTTATGAAGGCGCTCGCCTTCATTGCGAAGTGCTTCGCCGCCCAAGGGGCTTGCAAGCTTTCAGAATTATCAGCATGGATGAGAGCACGGCCATCCATCCGTCGCAACTGCCGCAGCGGACCCATGTTATCGTTCGTCCAGAAAGCGAATGGGAACGTGCGATGGTCAAGTGGTTCAACCGAGTTCGCGGCTTTGGATTCTTGACACGTGGTGACGGTACTCCTGACATCTTTGTGCACATGGAAACGCTGCGGCGTTTTGGCTTCACAGAACTGCGACCAGGCCAGATGGTATTTGTGCGCCACGGCGGCGGCTCCAAAGGCTGTATGGCTGCTGAGTTGCGACCAGACGGTGCCACACCAGGCCTGCCGCCGCAGCATTGAGCGAGCATTTTCTCAGATTTCGAGCTTTTTCGCGAGGGATACGGTTGCCGTATCCCTCGTTTTATTTTTGTGGATGCCAATTTTATGTTTAGCGCTGGCGGCGCTGACTTCTGATGCCGAGGCTCGTATGCGGCGCGAAACACTAGTGCTGGTGACGCATGGGGGTGAAAAATCGATCGACATCGAAGTCGCCGAGACCCTGGAAGAGAAGTCGCTCGGGCTGATGTTCAGGACTGCGCTTGCCGATAACCAAGGGATGCTGTTTCCCTATGGGCGATCGATGGAAATCACGATGTGGATGAAGAACACCTACATCCCGCTCGATATGGTGTTCATCCGGCCCGATGGCGTGGTGCACCGGATCGCGGCCCGGACTGAGCCTTTGTCGGAGGCCATTGTAGCGTCAGAGGGGCCAGTCTCCGCCGTGCTTGAGCTGGCCGGGGGAGCGGCAGAACGGCTGGGTCTAAAGGTTGGAGATACAGTGAAACACGCGGCATTTAAGACCGCGCCAAAGAAGTAGTCCTGCAAATGCTGTTCAGGCCTTGACGAGGACGGCGCTTCAGGTCAAACAGCGCTCGTAAGGTCGATAACGGGGCGTAGCTCAGCCTGGTAGAGCGCTTGCTTTGGGAGCAAGAAGTCGTGAGTTCGAATCCCACCGCCCCGACCATTCGACCGGGTTTCTGAC
>JABFRJ010000036.1 GCA_013141255.1 Hyphomicrobiaceae bacterium | reverse complement strand
GCGCAGGGCATGCTTGGTTCGGGATGCCCTGCGTAAACGCGCCGGTGATGATCTGAGGCCATGCAACCGGCGGCGGGGCGGTGAGCCATCGGCGCACCGCAGCGACGACGGGTGAGTGGATGTTGGCGAGCCGTCTGCAATACTCACGGCAGCGAAACCGGCGTTCACCCGAACGATGTTCAGATACTGGGGTTTCCTTGATACGGTGGTGAGGATGACGGCCGAACGGACGCAAACGCCCAGTGTCCGCCGCCGATCTTCAGATGACCCCACAGGCCCTCAGCACCACAGGGACGCGCCGCAGGCGCGTAGAATTAACTTGAGACAATACAAACATCGGGACGCTTCCGATTTAAGGTGAACCCTCATCAGCCCTCAGTCTCGCGCACCTTTCCCGAGACCGCCACCAACTGGACGTTTCCGGCGTCAGCCGGAGGCTTCACTTGAGACAATACAAACAGCCTCCTCGCTGTTTGCAGTGGGTAGCCCAGGCGACTGGCCTTCCCCCTTCCTTCCTGAGGTCCATCCTTTGTTCGTGCCCCCAGCGGAGCCCATCCTTCGTCCCGTCCCGCACAATCACCGGGCTGACGAGCGGAGTGGCAGTCAAGGAAGGCCCGTTTTCCGCGCCTCCCGAAGGGTTTATCCTTGACGGCCGCGAGCACGTCGGCAGGCTCGGGTGCGTCGGGGGTTCATGCAGCCTCAACCATCCTGTCAGACTAGTGATGATTATAGACGTGAATATTTTACCAATAGCCCTTTTCGAACGGATTGTTACGCTGCTTCATTCGTACTGGCACCTAATTGTCTTCTCATGGCGGTCTACCCCAGCCGACATGTCAGTCAGAACATTGTGCGATCCAACATAAGATTTTGAAACAGGAGGTCGCAAACAATTGAACCCACTTCGATATCAAGCATTTCTCACAACGTTTTCAACTTCTTTGATCTTAGCTGTGCGAAAAATAGACACCTCGGGACATGCATTGCAAGGCGCTTGTGATAGACTCTGGCGTGTAACAGACCAGGGGCGTAGGGATCCGACCGCCGCTGAAATCGAGTCTGCCGTTGCTGCTGAATTCGAGTTCTTATCCTCACCCGATACGGGTAATCTTCCGAAAATTCAATCGACCGCAGAAATACCAACAATTACCTTAGGCAACAATCATTTGTCGGGTGACTTTCATCAATACTATCCACTGAGTCAAGATCAAGCGACACTTGATGCCTTGCTTTCTGAGATCGATGATATCATCATGATAACCAGAGAAACAATTGAGAGATAGGTCTAGCTAATCGCCTAAGATCGAGCCCTAACTCAAAAGCGATAAAAAAGCCCGCTGAACAGACAATCGCAGAAGCTAGAGCGATACGTTTCCAACGCCCGTTTCTGCCGCTCATGTACACCCTCGTGCTCTCCGGTATGATCACTGGGTGAACAACAGCCCAGCGTTCTGGCAGCCATTCATCGTGCTGCTTGGCCAAAATAATAACGGCCAACGGCATTAACTTGAACCGCCCGACTAACGCGATTGCAAAACACCAAACGAGCGTCGCCGCTAGAATTCTGAGCCCAATGCTCTCGGCGAGCAACATGTTCTTTGTCAGGAAGAGCGTCAGTGGGTTCCAGCTTCGCGTGGCGTCCCATAACGCCATTTTCTGATGCTTAGAAAAATGCTTCGCGCGCAGCTTTATTGAATTCGAATCGACCATGTCGGAGCGATTATGGTACTGATAAGTGGCATCGTTCTCAATCAAATCGATCCTTCTTAGTGCTATTTTCACTGCGACGGACGCATAGACTGCAGTTGCTGAAGTCCAACATTCAGCATAACGCTGTCTATGATCGACTAACTGAGAATAGATGCCCTCCAAGCTCCGCTTGCTACCATATATTCTGCTCGGTCGAACGTCGATTAGTTCGACGTGGTCAAATATCGCACGAAATCGGCGCCAGTGTTCACGTCGCTTCGCACGAAGTACCAGTCTTTGAGCTGCTTTTAGATGCGGACCGTTTGGATATTTGATTATGAAGGCGTTAATTTCATTTGACGAAGCGCTCCGCATTCTTGCCTCGGCCCAATCGAGCGGTTCGCGCTCCAGAAGTCGAAGTTGTTGTTGAATTGCCTTGACGGCTTCTTGATTTCCAGAGTGTGTCGATTGTAGCTCTTTCAGAGCCTTTCCGTCGGTAGCATCTAAAATCTGTTTGAGTAACTCTTGTTTAGTAGCATCAATCTCTTGCTTCTCCTTGTTAAAGAGCATGATGCGGCGTTCGCCAATTTCTGCCCTATGGCGCCCTTGTGGAAATTGCGATAGATAGTAATCACACGCCGCTATTGTATTTGTGGACGCAGTGGCATTCCAAAGCTTATCGTCATTCTCGATCTGCCTTAAAAGCGCTGATGCTTCATGAAAGTAATGAGAGGTTGCATGTCGAACCATGAAAATCTTGAGCCAGTCCGCCCTACCACCAGCTTTGACTGTCTGCCACTCTTGGCTCAACTTTTGATAGGCAATGTCATCGATTTTCTTTTTTGCAAATGTCGCTCTAATTGATCGCGGGTATATCGAGATAAAGTGTTCGAGGGCATTGATCTCTTCCGAATTAACAATCTGGTACCAGTGTATCAACTCCTCGCGAAGCTCCAGTGCTTGAGTAGGTGAGCCGTTTATGGACTGGTCGACCATGCTTGAAGAGATCGCGGGTGGACCGATAGTGCGCTCAATTGTTTGAAGAATGGCACTTTCGTCAGTTGCGTGGTCAATTACAATCATGTGAAAACTGTTGTAAGGGAGGGGAACGCTGCACTCCCCAACTCGAAATTGTACCACGCTTAATTTGTTCTTATTCCAAGCCTGATCAGTCTCCGCGTATACCCAGTCAGACGAAACGGAATGTCTGGTCCATATAACGAAAAAATACTTAGCTTCGCTTATGGCAGAGCTGATCTCTTTTGAAAAAGAGTCTCCATGGCCAAGGTTGTAGTCCCACCATACCGAGTATCCAAAGGCCTCAAGCGCTGATGCCAATCGAGAAACCCAATCGTAATCGCGTTTGGAATAAGATATAAAAATTTCAGCCATTTATGCTCGGTTCCATTGATTTTCTCTGCCGCATCCCACCTACTCACTCCTACCCTAGCACTCTCAATCTGTAGTCTTATCTGGAGGCTTAGCATGAGTTGTTGTGCGACAGTGCAGTCAGGCTTCGTGCGACGTCAAAACCGTCGAGTGCCTATCATATTTTGGCGCTATTGAGGGCAGGTGGACTAGTTTGGACGTTGGCGCATGCCTGTTGATGTTTGTCTGCTGCCGAACCAGCTGCCGTTCATTGGAACCGCCGAGCAGCCTAACCAGCTCATATACGCCCTTGATAAATTCATCGCTGTCCCCCGACCACCAAATGACCAGCTCAGCATAGACGGCAAGCTGACCGTCTTTGCGCTTTCTTGGCACCTCGACCCAGCGTATCCGATATGATCCGTCCTGCAACCACTTCTGTAATCTTGCCGCTGCCCTGGTGCCTTGGAGCGACACTGGTCGGCCTTGGCGTATGCGCAGCCCACCAAACCCAGCTCCGGCTTCTTCGGCGATCATCTGGCCGACCTTCACGATGTCCAGCACCTCGCGTGCATACCGTTCGCGCGACTCCTCGGCCACGGCTCTGACGTCGGTGGCGGGCATCAATCTCATCCGAGGTAGACCTTCGTTATCTCGATCCGATTGTGTCCCAGCTCTTGCGATAGCTTAAGCCGGGCCTGACGGTCGGCGCGCTGGTCACGGGCACTCATCGCCGACATCGCCGGCCCGCCTGCGGCCGGCGCTGCCCAGCACGTCAGCTCCTGATACCTCTGCTGCGCCCAAGCATGCCGTAGGCCGTGGGTATTGCGCAGCCCTGCTGCGAGCGTCTGGTATTCATAGGCTTTCAGTTGCTCGACGTATTTCTTGCCGTCCGGAATGAGCGCTCCATCGCCAGCAACGCCGCGCACCCGATCCAACAGCTCCCGCTGCTTCGGCGACACGATCGGTATCGTTCGGCCACGTCCGCCCTTGGTCCAGCTTGGCCGCAGCACAACGCGATCACTCTGATCGGCGATACTGACCTTGAACTTAATGGCTTCTTCCCGTCGCAATCCGAACGTTGCTTGTAGCTCCAACGCCAATCTCACCAATGGGCACTGGATCGCCGCCAGACGCTCCCCCTCAAGCGCATAAGCCCGAGACTTGGCCGTCAGCGCCTCACCGATTCCGTAATCCTCGTTTCGCCTCTGAACCACCGAGGCCTTGTTGACCTTCTCGGCCCACCACCGAATCACCGCCATCCGGTTCTTCATAGTGGCCGTCGTAATTCCATCTGCACGCCATCGCTCGATCAAAAACTCCACATGCTTCGGCTTCAACGATGCCGGCGTCGGCAACTTGAATCCGCCTGCCTTCAAATCCGCCGCCATCATGGCCAGCATGTCTTCGCGGTTCGACCGCGTGGCGAAGGAGCCGTCTCGCCCGTGGCGACACAGCCCCATCAGCCCAAACGTCAATGCATCCATATCGTTGTTGTTCTTCTTGGTTAGTGTTCCTGGCCAACTGCTCCGCCGTGGCGTGAACAGTTCGGAGCAATGCTCCACGGTGGGCCTCCCCCTGACATTCGGCAAAAAGCCGATGCCCTCCCTGGTGGGTGTGCTGCAATCGAGCGCCGTGCGTCGTTTCTGTAAGTCGTACGCAGCGGCAGAGCTTCAATGCCCCTGTCCTATGTCAAACGTACTGGTCACTCACTGTGGCCGTGGTGTTGCGCTCGTCAGCCGTGCGCCTTTACTGGCATCACGTGCCCGTCACTTTGCATAACTTGTTCCAAAATTCTGAATGGCGCGCCGGCTAAGGCAAATCGCACCACGCTCGCCCCGTCACTACCCGGACTAGTGTCGGGGCTACTGCCTCAGCCCGTGCCACGGATGTCACACTGTCACGCACGAACACCGGCTCTCGCGTTGCTTCACGAGCCGCAACGTTGCACGCTGCTCCGTGAACTGCCGAACCACCTCCCCCACCGTTCACAATGGAGAGCCTGATATGGCCGACCGCCAACCTGACTTTGTCGTCTACTCGGTGCGACCTCGCGAAGGTGCCCGCGATGTGTGGACCCGCATCGGCGCCGCGTTCAAGCACGACCGCGCCGATGGGCTGACACTGCTGCTCGACGCCCTGCCAATCGGACGCAAGGTCGTTCTCATGCCGCCCAAGGCCGACGAAGATGATCCGGCTTCGGAACCTGCCGAAGCTCGCAAGAGCCGCAAAGCTCCAACCTGATGCTATCTCACCGCCCTTCGGGGCGGTGGTTCTGTTTGCACATCGTTTTTGCTCAAATATCCTAGGCGGGGTGCGGGGTCGGCTATGAGGCCCTGCCATTGCGATAGGCGCCAACAACACAGGTTGACGCCTCATCGTCCTTGACGGTCATCGGCATCCCTGCCTGTACCGCGAACGCAGCTTATCATGTGAGACATATTGCCTGCAAACAGCCACACGAACCCTCAGGTTCGTGGTAGCTATACGGTAGCTAACAGGTTTTGGTATTGGGAGGGCTTTGTGTAAGTTATTGATTTTGTTGGCTGGGGAACTAGGATTCGAACCTAGACAGGCAGAGTCAGAGTCTGCAGTCCTACCGTTAGACGATTCCCCATGCCGGGAGTGCGCCCAAGACCCACACTTGGGGAGCGCGCCAGGGTGATATCAGGCCCTGGGGTTTGCCGCAACCCGACTGGCAACCTTTTTTGCAGAACCGGCAAACCTCCGACCGCCAAGCCCCCACCGCCAACCTAGTCACGGCAGGTGCAATTCAGCCGATGCGCCTCCCGGATCTGTTGGATGGTACCGAAAAACATGCCCTGGAACTGCTGCATTCGCGCGACTTGAGCTTGGGCATAGTATGCTGCTTCCACC
>JABFRJ010000271.1 GCA_013141255.1 Hyphomicrobiaceae bacterium | reverse complement strand
ATCAGCATCTTTGTTTCCGCGACCGCGCCCGGCGCACATTTCAAGATCTGGTCGGTCGCCACGATGATTTCCGCCTCGAAAGCTGCCTTGTCAGGAGCGGCGATGTGCGCCAACCCAACTGTAGCCGCTTCACGTGCCGTCAATCGCGCGCCCGACACACCGAAGCGTCGCGCTGCCGTCAACCCAATGCGACGCACAACAAAAGGTGAAATCGCAGCCGGAACGATGCCAAACCGCACCTCGCTCATTTGAAACATCGCGTCCGGCGCCGCGATTGTCACATCGGCCACCGACGCAAAGCCAATGCCACCGCCCATGGCGTGCCCTTCGACCGCGGCAATAATAGCCTGCGGCGCTGAGTTGATTCCTGCAGCATGCGTCCAAAACGAAGATTGCCTTCGATCAGATCGTCAGGCGCGCCCGGTTGCGGCGCAGCACCCGATACGGCCATGTTTTTAAGATCGCCACCGGCGCAAAACGTTCCACCTGCGCCTCGAATGATCACAATGCGCATCGCGCGATCGTCGCGGATGGCCGCGAACGTCGCAGCGATATCGTCGGTCATTTGCCGCGACAGCGCATTGCGAATCTCTGGCCGATTGAGCCAAAGATGCAGCACCGGCCCCTTTAATTCGAGACGGATGTGAGTGGTGGACGGAAGTGCGGTCATCGTCCCTCAACCCTTCGCAGTTGTCTTAGATTGGCCAGCTCTTTTGTTAGAGCCGCCCGGCAGCGTACCCATCAGTTTGCAGATAATGTTGAGCATGATCTCATCGGCGCCACCGCCAATAGACCCCAGGCGCGAGTCGCGATAGGCGCGCGAAATGCGCGTTTCATTCATGAAGCCCATGCCACCCCAATACTGCAGACACGAGTCTGTCACCTCGCGCGACAGTCGTCCCGCTTTCAACTTCACCATTGATGCGAGCTTGGTAACGTCCTGCCCCTTCAGGTACAAATCGCAGGTCCGGTATACCATCGCCCGCAGCATCTCAACTTCGGTTGCGAGCTCAGCCAAGCGGAAGTGAACCACTTGATTGTCCAGAATGGGTTTGCCGAACGCGACGCGCGTCCGTGTGTAGGCAATCGTCTCCTCAATTAACACCTCAAGCCCGATTAAGGATTTGGCTCCCGCCCAAAGTCGCTCCTCTTGGAACTGCAGCATCTGGTAGGTAAAGCCCTTGCCTTCCTCGCCGATCCGATTGCGCTGCGGCACACGAACGTCGTCCAAATGGACTTGCGCCGTATCTGAGGAATGCATCCCCATCTTGTCGAGTGCGCGCGCGATTGAGACACCTTTCGTCTTCATAGGCACGCAAATCAGCGTCTTGTTGCTGTGGGGCGCGTCGTCAGACGTATTGGCGAGCAGGCACATCCAATCGGCTTGCGTGCCGTTGGTAGTCCACATCTTGCCGCCGTTGATGACGTAGTCATCACCGTCCTTCCGCGCCGTCGTTTTAACCGACGCAACATCAGACCCCGCGCCAACCTCCGACACGCCGAGGCACGCAACAAAGTCCCCCGCAATTGACGGTGCGAGGAACTCGCGTCGCAGCGCGTCCGAGCCGAACCGCGCGAGCGCCGGTGTTGCCATATCGGTCTGCACGCCAATCGCCATCGGCACCCCGCCACAGGTGATATGGCCAAGTTCCTCCGCCATCACCATCGAATAAGAATAATCGAGACCTGCGCCACCATACTCAGTTGGCTTGGTGAGGCCGAGAAAGCCCATCTTTCCCATCTTTTTGAACAACTCGTGCGCAGGAAAGATGCCGGCCTTTTCCCAAGCATCGACATGCGGATTGATTTCCGCCGCAATGAATTTTTGCAACGAGCGACGCAGTTGTTCATGCTCGGGCGTGAATTCCATGCAACAATCTCCCATCAGGTGATGCGCACCGAAAGCGGCGGCAAATTTAAAAGCGCGCAACCCCAAATGTAGAGGGTTGCAGCGGACGAATGTCAGCCTCGCGGCAGATAGCCAAGCAAAGAGCCAGCACGGTGCGGCTATCGCGTGGATCAATCAACCCGTCGTCCCACAGCCGCGCAGTGGCATAATAGGCCGTGCTTTCATCATCCATCCGCTTGATGATGCCCGCTTCCATGCGGTCAAGGAGCACCCGATCAACAGGCTTACCTTCACGTTTTTGCTTTTCCTCGGTCACAATCGACATCACTCTGGCGGCTTGCGGTCCGCCCATAACGGCAATGCGGTTGTTCGGCCAGGCAAAGATGAATCGCGGATCAAACCCGCGTCCGCACATGCCATAGTTGCCAGCACCAAACGAAGCGCCGATATGCAACGTGATCTGCGGTACAGTGGCATTGGCGACGGCTTGGATCATTTTTGATCCATGCTTGATGATGCCATCTTGCTCCGCCTGCCGCCCCACCATGTACCCGGTCGTATTCTGTAAATAGATGATCGGCGTATTCGATTGGCAGCACAATTGAATGAACTGCGCAGCCTTCGTCGCGCCGTCTGCATCAATAGGGCCGTTGTTGCCGACAATTCCAACCGCATTCCCTTCGATGCACGCGTGGCCACACACCGTATGCACGCCATAGAGCGCCTTGAAGTCGAGGAAATCGCTACCATCCACAAGTCGGGCGATAACTTCATGCACATCGACAGGCTTGCGATAATCAATCGGCACCACGCCCGCCATTTCATCAGGCGCATGCAGTGGCGCTTTGAAGGAGCGAGCGGTCAGTTGCGGCACTTGTGCATTCCAGGGCAGTTTAGCCATCACCTCACGAGCAATGCGAATACCGTCGGCATCATCCGCCGCGAGATAATCACCAAGACCGGAAACTGTTGCATGCATCTCAGCGCCACCAAGCTCTTCGTCGGTGGCAATCTCTCCGGTAGCCGCGCGCAATAACGGTGGCCCCGCAAGAAACACCTTGGCCTTGTTGCGGACCAAGATCACATAGTCCGACAATCCAGGCAGATAAGCGCCGCCCGCTGTTGACGAGCCATTGACAACAGTGACCTGCGGAATGCCGGCGGCCGACATCCGCGCCTGATTGGCGAACCCTCGGCCACCTTCGACGAACATCTCCGCTTGATAGAGCAAATTAGCGCCACCTGACTCGACCAGTCGAACCATCGGCAACTTATTTTGCAGGGCAATCTGTTGCGCACGCTGGTTCTTTTTTACTCCCATCGGCGTCGAAGTGCCGCCCTTAATCGCGCTGTCGGACGCGGCAACAACACAGCGAATGCCGCTGACGACGCCAATGCCAACGATTCCACCACCGCCTTGAATACCGCCTGCGCCGTCATCGTCATGCATCTTAAGGCCAGCGAGCGTCGACAATTCCAACCACGGCGCGCCCTGATCCAACAACAGCGCCACACGTTCGCGCGGCAACAGTTGCCCACGCTTACGAAAGGTATCGCGCTTGGCATCGGACGCCTCTCGCACACGCGCTTCCAGCGCACGAAACTCTGCAATGACGGCCAGCATATCGGTTCGGTTTCTCTGGAATGCGTCACCGCGTGGATCAATGCGGCTTTGAATAACTGGCATTGTTGACAACAGCTCCGTCTATCCGTTTGGCCGGATTAATCTTGCAGAACTTTAGGTGTTCGCGCGAGATGGAAGCCATCAAACGCAGGCGCGGGCCGGTCTCCGCGCTTCGGCATCGGTCGTGAGATCTTAGCGTTCGGAGCCGCGCCATCAACGCGCAACGTCGTGCCGGAAATATATGCCGCCCCCGGCGACAGCAGGAATACAATGGCCGCGGCAACTTCGCTTTCACTTCCAAGACGTCCCAATGGACTCACATCTTTCAGTGATCGAATGCGCGCACCCATTTCTGGCGGATATTGATCCATCCCCGACGATGCAATCCAGCCCGGCGCCACTGCATTAACGCGCACATTGCTGCCTGACCATTCAAGCGCCGCCGTCTCGGTTAAGTTGACCATGCCCGCGCGCGCAGCACCCGAATGCCCCATCATCGGCATGCCAAGCCAGTTGTCGGCAGTGATGTTCACAATCGCACCGCCATGAGCTTTCATCCATTGCGTGTAGCACTCCCGCGCCATCAGGAAGCCGCCGGTCAGATTGTTACGCACGACCGTGTCAAAACCTTTAGCGCTAATGTTTTCGAGCGGAGCTGCAAACTGCCCGCCAGCATTATTTACCAGATGATCAATGCGCCCGAATCGCGCGACGACAGCCGCAACAGCCTCGCGCACTTTGTCTTCCTCGCGAATATCACAGACGAAGCAGTCCGCCTGACCACCGGCCGCTTCAATCTCAGTTTTCACAGTTGTGAGCTTTTCGAGTTTACGTCCGAGCAATGCGACGTTGGCACCAAGCGCCGCTAATTCGTGTGCCGTACAACGACCGATGCCGCTGCCGCCGCCGGTGACGAGTGCCGTGGTGCCCGCGAAAAGTTGAGATCGAAAGATTGAGCGGTATTGGTCCTGCACAGCGCGACGGATGCCTTCGTGGGGCGCAACCAAAATGAAAAGTCGGCTGCGAAGGGGGGAACGATGACAAAGCGTTGCACGCAGCCAGTCGAACAGCAAGATTGCATACCGCTTGAATGCAGATCTTTCTCTACAACTCTTGACCTCCAATGCTGCAGCGCAAAAAAAGTGAGCGTGGCGTACTGCGACAATATCGCTTGCCTTGCACTACGACCTTAGGTCAACTGCGATTGAGAGATTGCATCGCATCGGCTCACGCGACCATGGCTCATCGGATCGGAAACGGATCAGAGCCAGCCGCGATAAGAGAAGGGCGTCTGCTATCGTGCCTAAAAGGGGGGCAATCCAATCGATGGCAGTCGCCGCAAGACAAAGCGCCGAATTTTCAAGCCCGTCACGTCCGCTGTTGAGCGTGCGCAACATTTCGGTCCGGTTCGGCGGCATCGTCGCACTCGACGGTATCAGCTTCGACATCATGCCGGGATTGATTGTAGGCCTGATCGGGCCCAACGGCGCGGGAAAAACCACACTCTTCAACTGCCTGTCGCGGCTTTATGTTCCCAATGAAGGCGACATTCAATTCGAAGGACAGTCAATATTAACCCAGTCCCGGCACGCCATCGCCGCTATCGGCCTCGGACGCACCTTCCAAAACGTCGCCCTCTTCGACCGCATGTCCGTATTAGACAACGTCAAAGTTGGTTGCCACAGTCAAAGCAGCGCTGGATTTATCCGCTCTGCCGCCCGTGTCGGCGGCACAGTCGCCGAAGAAAAGCGGATCACCGATCGAGCCAGAGAACTTATTAGTTTTATGGATTTGGAGCCCTTTACATACCTTCCAGCCGGTCCAATTCCGTTCCCGATCCGCAAGCGCGTTGAACTCGCCCGTGCCCTGGCCGCAAGCCCAAAATTACTGCTGCTCGACGAACCCGCTGCAGGCCTTAATCATTCAGAGATAGAAGTCTTAAAAAAGCAGATCATCCGCGTGCGTGATTTGCAACATGTGACCGTACTTCTTGTTGAGCATCACATGAGCCTTGTCATGTCGGTCTCCGATCGCGTGGTCGCCATCGACTTCGGCCGCAAGATTGCCGAAGGCACGCCCGCCGAAGTTCAACGCCATCCAGAAGTCATTCGCGCATATTTGGGGACCGAGGCTTAGGCATGGCGGCACTGCTTGAAGTTAAAGGTTTGCGCGCCTTCTATGGGCCGACAGCGTCGTTGCACGACGTGAGTTTCGAACTCGAAGAAGGCGGCATTACAACGCTATTGGGCGCCAATGGCGCGGGCAAAACCACGACCTTGCGCGCGATCTGCGGCATGGTCCGCCGAGAGGGTGAAATTAACTTTGAAGGCCGCCCAATCAACGGCGAGATGACTGAAAATATTGTGCGCCTAGGCGTGGCACATGTGCCCGAAGGGCGTGGCACCTTCGTTGGTCTCAGCGTCGAAGAAAATCTCAAAATTGCAGCCTACGTGCGCAAAGATAAAGTCGAAGTCGCCCGAGATCTCGATATGGTTCTAACC
>JABFRJ010000187.1 GCA_013141255.1 Hyphomicrobiaceae bacterium | reverse complement strand
CGGCGCGACCAGTCAATCTTGCCGCTGCCATCCGAGCCAATACCGGCCAAAAATCAGACGTTGGCGGCCTCAGATCGGTTCGGTCTGAGATCTATCGCAGCGGTGGCAATGAGACGACCGCTGCGGCTGCTGCGGCGGCGGCTTCTGTGGGTAGCGCGAAGGTTGTGCGTGGCCCCAACATTGATGATCTCAAATGCATCAAGGGAATTGGCGTATTGATCGAGAAGAAAATCAACTCGCTCGGTATCGTATCTTATGAGCAGATTGCGCAATGGACCAATGACGACATTGAGCGCATCAGTCAGGTGCTCGACTTTAAGGGGCGGATTGAACGTGAGAACTGGGTTGAGCAAGCCCGCATTTTGGCGTCTGGTGGCGCGACCGAGTTTTCGCAACGGGTCGAGCGAGGGGAAGTTGAGACGTCGCGCCCCAAGAGCTAGTCGAGGCAGGGCTTAGATGAGTTGGGAATTCTTACTCACGAGTTTGGTCATCGTTGCCACGCCAGGAACCGGTGCGATTTATACAGTCGCGGCCGGACTATCACATGGGTGGCGTGCGGGTGTCCTCGCCGCATTTGCGTCGACCATTGGTGTTGTGCCGCATGTCGCGGCAGCAATTCTTGGATTAGCGACGCTGCTGCATTCGAGTGCGGTGGCGTTCGAGTTAGTGAGGTACGCGGGTGTTGCCTATTTGCTTTGGATGGCGTGGCAATCATTGCGTGGAGCGGGGGCTCTCGCCATCACTGCCAAGAAGGAGTGTCAAAGTGTGCGACGCGTTCTTGTGGATGGGCTCCTACTCAATGTTCTCAATCCGAAGCTCTCCATTTTCTTTGTTGCGTTCCTGCCGCAGTTTGTTCAATCGGATGAAACGTCACCACTGATGCGGATGTTGGAGCTGAGTGGCGTATTCATGCTGATGACGTTTGTCGTGTTTGCAATGTATGGGATGTTTGCTGCGGCTATTCGCACCAAAGTGTTTGAACGTCCTGGCGTTGTGCGGCGGATGCAGCAGGGGTTTGCGGCTGCATTCGGAGCGATGGCCGTGCGCTTGGTCGTGCAGGAGCGGTAAATAGCTGGTTAGGCGACGTTCGAGACGTTGGCACCTGCTTGCTTCACAGCTTCATAGCCTTTCATCGCGGCAATGCGAGCTTCTGCGTGATCGACAATGGGGTGTGGGTAGGTTTTTCCAAGCGTGATGCCAGCGGATTTTAATGCCATGGGTGGCGCGTCGTGCGGCCAAAACAGGTCGTCGTTTGAAAGTCGTCCGAGTTCGGGAACCCATTTGCGAATATAGTCGCCGTTTGGATCGAACTTACGACCCTGTTCGATGGGATTGAAAATGCGGAAATAGGGCGCGGCGTCGGCACCGGAGCCTGCAACCCATTGCCAACTAGCCGCGTTGTTGGCGAGGTCAGCATCTAACAGCGTGTCCCAGAACCAGGCTTCGCCCTGGCGCCAGTCGATACGCAGATGTTTGATTAAGAAGCTGGCGACGACCATGCGCACGCGGTTGTGCATGTAGCCTGTATGCCAGAGTTCGCGCATGCCAGCATCGACGAGGGGGTAGCCGGTTTGACCACGTTGCCATGCCTTTAGATCAGACTTGTTCGTGCGCCATGGGTAGGCGTCGAAGGCGGGTTTCCAGTTTTGAGATGGCAGCGTGGGGAAATTGTAAAGCAATTGGTAGGCGAATTCGCGCCAACCGATTTCGCTTAAGAATTTTGTGGCGTCTTTGGCGCTGCGCCCTTCGGCATCAACGGCCATAGTGGTGCGCGCCGCGACTTGGCGTGGCGATATTTCGCCCCAATGCAGATGTGGCGACAGACGAGAGATATTCGGTAAATCAGGACGATTACGTAGTTCGCCATAGCCTTGCAGGTCGTTTGCGAGAAAGGCATCCAATCGTTTCAAGGCTCCAACTTCGCCCGGGGTCCAGAGCATTTCCCAACCGGCGGCCCAATTGGGCTTTGTTGGCAGGAGCTGCCAATCGTTGGGGGGGAGAGAATTTGTTTTGGCGTTTGCGATCGTGAATTTTTGGGATTTTTTGGGAGGTGTCATCCCGCGTGCGAGGCAGGCGCGCCAGAATGGCGAGTACACTTTGAAGGGCTGGCCGGACCCGTTCTTTACTTCCCAGGGTTCGAACAGGAGCGCGGCGTTGTAACTCTCAACCGTTAAGCCGCGTTGAACGAGGTCAGCCTTGATTGCTGTGTCACGAGCAATTGCATTTGGCTCATAGCAGCGGTTCCAAACGATATTCGTCGCGCCTGAGGCTTTTGCTAACTTCGGAAGCAGATCACCCGGCTTGCCGCGTAAAACCAATAGTGAGCCGAGTGATTTGTCGAGTTCAAGTAAACTCTGATGCAACCACCATTTCCCCGCGTCACCGATGTCGCGCGCGCCGTTCAGTGGCGTTTCGATTATATAGAGCGGGATGATGTCGCCCATTTTTGCTGCCGCTGCCAGTGCTGGGTTGTCGCCCACTCGCAGGTCTTGGCGAAACCAGACAATGGTGGTGGTCATGGCGGGGGTGCTCGTATTTCCGAATCTCGAGCAGCGGCGGCATTGAATTGCTGCTGTCGACAATATGAGGGCGCTGTTACTGGATCGGTTGCAGCACGGACTACTGAACCGAACATGGAGCGGCGTCGCTCGTCATTGTAATACGAGACTTCTAGGTTGTTAGATCGCCTGTCGGGTCTTAGTTCCCTAATAAGCGGCGCAGATGCCCGCGCTTCAAGAGTGCTGCCAAGCTTTCGTTGTTTGTTGCAGGAACTGCAGTTTTGGCCGCACTTGCTTTTGGCGCCGTGGTGCGAGCGTTGGTCTTGGTTTTTGACGCGCGTTTGATGCTCTTGAGTGGCGCCTTGGTTGCGGATTTCGCACCCGACTTCGATTTGGCTTTTGCTGCGGGTTTGGTCGATTTGGCCATGGTTTTATCTTTCAAAGCGTTTGAATTTGATGCGATGAGGGTCGGCGGCATGTTCGCCGAGGCGGCGTTTCTTGTCCTCCTCGTATTCTGCGAAGTTGCCTTCGAACCATTCGACGTGGCTGTCACCTTCGAATGCGAGAATGTGGGTGGCGAGGCGATCGAGGAAGAAGCGGTCATGGGAAATGACCACGGCGCAGCCGGGGAAATCCTCAAGCGCGCTTTCGAGCGACGATAGGGTTTCAGTGTCAAGATCGTTGGTTGGCTCGTCGAGGAGCAGCAAATTGCCACCCTCTTTCAACATCTTGGCAAGGTGGACGCGGTTGCGTTCGCCGCCCGACAACATACCGACCTTTTTCTGCTGGTCGGCGCCTTTGAAGTTGAACCAACCGCAGTAGGCGCGGCTGTTGATTTCGCGTTTGTCGGACAGCTTCATCTGATCGAGGCCGCCTGAGATTTCCTCCCAAACTGATTTCTTATCATCGAGATGGGCTCGGCTCTGGTCGACGTAGGAGACTTTAACGGTATCGCCGAGCCTGACTGTGCCTTTGTCGGGTTTTTCGAGGCCAGTGAGCATTTTGAAGAGTGTGGTTTTGCCGGCACCGTTGGGGCCGATAACGCCAACGATGCCACCTGGTGGTAATTTGAAGGTGAGATTATCGAACAGGAGGCGATCGCCGAAGGCTTTGCTGACGCCGTTGACGTCGATGACCACGCCGCCTAGGCGTGGACCTTGAGCGATCTGGATCTGGGCTTTACCCACTTCCTGATTGCCGGCTTCATCGGCGAGCTTTTCATAGGCTGTGATGCGGGCTTTGGATTTGGCTTGTCGGGCTTTTGGGGATGCACGGATCCATTCCAGCTCTCGCTTCAGAGCTCTGGCCTTGCTTTCTTCCATACCTTTTTCGACTTCTTCACGTTTTGCGCGTTGCTCAAGCCACGACGAGTAATTGCCCTTGTACGGCACGCCTTGGCCGCGATCGAGTTCGAGGGTCCATTCAGTGATGCTGTCAAGGAAGTAGCGGTCGTGGGTGACGAGGATGATGCAGCCGGTGTAGTCGGTGAGGAAGCGCTGTAACCAGGCGACACTTTCGGCGTCCAAGTGGTTGGTCGGTTCGTCAAGCAGGAGAATGTCAGGCTTTGAGAGCAGGAGTTTTGTTAACGCGACCCGGCGTTTTTCGCCGCCTGAAAGCTTCTCGACACTTGAGTCGCCCGGTGGGCAACGCAATGCATCCATGGCCTGCTCAACCTGGGCATCGAGATCCCACAGGTTTTGACTGTCGATCTCGTCTTGCAGCCGCGCCATTTCATCGGCGGTTTCGTCTGAGTAGTTGGCGGCGATCTCGTTATAGCGGTCGACGATGGCCTTCTTTGTAGCAACGCCTTCCATGGCATTACCCAGAACGTCCTTGCTCGGATCGAGTTGGGGTTCTTGCGAGAGGTAGCCGACCTTGATGCCTTCAGCGGGCCAAGCTTCGCCCGTGTAATCATCAGTGATGCCGCCCATGATCTTGAGCAGGGTTGATTTGCCGGCGCCATTGAGGCCGACGACCCCGATTTTGGCGCCAGGGAAGAACGAGAGGTTGATGCCCTTCAAGACCTGCTTACCGCCGGGGTAGGTCTTGGACAGGTTGCTCATGTGATAGACGTATTGCGGGTTCGCCATGGCGGGCCCTTTCGGAAAGCGCGGGACTGTTCGGATTTTGAGCGGGTTGTAGCCCATGCTGGGGCTTGCCACAATGGGCGGGCGCGGGGCGATATCAATTTGATTGCCGCATGGTTGCAATGGACCGATGCCGACGGGTGGGAGAACGATATGCAATATTTGGTGTATTCGAAGGCTGGGCGCTCGGGCGTCGCCGTGGTGGTTGCATCAGGGGCGGTCGATGTGCGTGATATCGATGCGCAATTGCCTTGCGAACTTGACGACATCATTGCAGGCGGGGCGGCACTGTCTGCGCGGATCGGGTCTCTTGCGGCAAATTACAAGGGCGCGGTGATGCCGCTTGTGTCGTTAACGCCGCGGTTTCCGTTGTCGCGTCCTGGAAACATAATCTGTGTTGGCCTCAATTATGCCGGACACGCAAAGGAGGGCGGACACGAAATCCCGACATATCCCGGACTGTTCATGCGCACACCGGAAAGTATGGCGGCTGCGGAGCAAGCGATAGTGCGGCCACGGGAGAGCGAAAAATTTGATTATGAGGCCGAACTGATGATCGTCGTCGGAAAGGGCGGACGACGCATTAAAGAGGCGGACGCGCTTGAGCATGTGTTTGGCTACACTTGCTTCAACGACATGAGCTTGCGCGACTATCAACGCAAGGGCGCGCAGTGGTTGCCGGGGAAGAATTTCGATGGCACGGGGCCGGTTGGGCCGGTGGTGGTGACGGCAGATGAGCTGCCGAAGGGTGCGCATGGGTTGCGCATTACCAGCCGGATCAATGGCACGACCTTGCAGGACAGTAATACGGCAGACCTTATTTTCTCGGTCGCACGCTGCATCGCGATTATTTCGGAGTTCGCCACTTTGAAGCCGGGCGATCTCATTGCGACTGGGACGCCCGAAGGCGTAGGCTATCCGCGCAAACCGCCGGTCTTCATGAAAGCTGGCGATACGGTCGAGGTCGAGATCGATAAGATTGGCATTCTTAGAAATACGATTATCGACGAGGCTTAGATGATACGAGGGCCAGTGTTCTGAGGGCCAAGTACGCAATCGAGGCGGCCTAAACCTTCGAACTCACCTCCGACGAGTGCTGGAGCATCAAGCCAATGAATTCCGGTCCAAGAGCCGGCTGCTACAAATGCGCCTGCAGCAAGTCCGTTACGTTCCATTACGACGTGACGGACAAGCCAGACTAGGAGAGCGCCGATGTCCTTTTGGGTATGACCGCCTGTGGTCTCGACAACGGTTTTGCCATTAACAATGGCGCGCGCGACCTGGGTCACTGCATCAATGTTACGCCAGTTTTTGACTTCAGGGCCGATGACGAAGGCTTGGTTCATGCCGTTGTCAGCTAGGTTGGCGAGGGGGGGGGACTTCGATCCATCGGGCAAGCGCGACGCGCAAAGCTCCATGACGACGTGGGTTGATTTAATATTGGATAGTACGTCTTGCTCCGTGGGGGGGGTG
>JABFRJ010000085.1 GCA_013141255.1 Hyphomicrobiaceae bacterium | reverse complement strand
CTGTGACGCTGCTCGGTCGCTCGCCGCTTGAGTGCCATGATGCACCGGCGGCTTGGCAGAAGGCGCTGCACGGATTTTCCTGGCTCAGAAACGTGCCCTACGATTCCGATGAGGAGACCAGTGCGCGAGCACGGGTAGAGACGCGGGCATTGGTTTTGCAGTGGATGGTGCGCGGCCGCAAATTGGCTGGGGCTGCGAGTGACGGCGAGGTCGTCGCGCGACGCATTCTGTCATGGCTGGCGCATTCGGATTTGTTGCTAGAAGACGCGGATCAGCGTTTCTACGACGCGGTCATGGCGCGGCTTGCAGCTGACATCAGGCAGCTCGACACGACCTGGACATCGCTCAATGACGAGGGCCGCATCATGGCGCTCGTTGCGCGCGTGACTGCGGGGCTCTGCTGCACTGATGGCGCGGAACTCAGAGTATCCAGTGAGCGGGGTTTGCACCGAGAACTCGAGCGGCAGCTGACATCCGATGGCGGGCATGTCAGTCGCTCACCGAAGATGATGCTGGCGCTGTTGCTGGATCTTGTTCCACTTAAGCATTTGTATGCGGCTGAACACCTGACGATGCCGACCGCGTTGGCCGAGGCGATGACGCGCATGTCGACGTTTATTGCGCAATTGAGGTTGGGGGACGGGACACTTGTGCGACTTGGTGGCGGAGCACACGACCATTATGACGATGTCGCGCCATTTGGCCGTGTCGAAAGGTTTGCGCCGGAGGGCTCCGTATTATTTTCTACCAGTGGGTTTGGGCGCTTGGCTGCGGGTGCAACAGTTGTTGTCGCAGATACAGGATCGGCGGCGACGTCGGGGGCGGCGCTGGCGTTTGAGATGAGCGACGGATTAGAGCGGCTAGTCACAAGTGCAGGGCTCGATAGCGAGCGGTCGATCACGCATAGTGACGTGCGGCATTCGACGTTAATTTTTGACCGCGGCGGATCGTTGACGCGGCGGCAAGGTGAGCCAACCCTCGATGCGCCGTCCGTGGCTGAATTGATGGTTGCGGACGACGGCAGCACGACACTAGATGCGACACAGGCTGGTTACTACGGGCTTGGTGTTGCACATCGGCGCACGCTGACACTTGATGCCGATGGTGCGACGTTGAAAGGTGTCGATACGCTGCGGCCGCTTGCAGGTGTGCAAGTGGTCGATGCGTTGCATTACGCGATCCATTTTCAGTTGGACGAGCAGGTTGTGGTGACGCGTCTCGGCGATGCGTCATCGGTCGATCTGACGCTTGCGTCGGGGGTATCATGGCAATTTAGAGCGGAGGGTGCGCGGCTTTCGCTTGAAACCTGCGTACTGGCAGGGCCACGACCGAAGACCACCTTGCAGATTGTGGTGCGAGGTCGGTGGCCGGAGGAGCGCGCGCTGACATGGCAGTTTGTGCGGCAGTTCACGCGGCGGGATGACGCAGGCGGGGCTTCGTTCGCTCAAAAGGCGTCCAAAAAGCCGCTCTCTGCCTAGATTACCGGTGCAGGTGGGCGCCAGGCTGTGCTAGGTGCGCGTGGATTGAACGCACTGGAGGCTGCACACAGGGTTCGTGCGGTGGACGCTCCAATGCTTGCACGTGGAGACGTACCGATGGTTAGCGCCAAATCATTTCCAAAACCCGTTGATCGCAAAATAGGGCGGGCGTTGTTGTCGGTGTCGGACAAGACGGGTTTGATCGCGTTCGCCAAGGCGTTGGCCGCGCACGGTGTTGAGCTGCTGTCGACAGGTGGGACGGCGCAGGCGATCAAAGATGCCGGGCTAAAGGTGAAAGACGTGGCGGAGCACACGGGGTTTCCGGAAATCATGGATGGCCGCGTGAAGACACTGCATCCGGGCGTGCATGGCGGGTTGCTCGCCGTGCGCGAAGATGCGGAACACATGAGCGCTGCAAAGACACACGGCATCGGCATGATCGATCTGCTGGTGGTCAATCTCTATCCGTTTGAAGCGACGGTGGCGAAGGGCGCGGACTACAATGCGGCGGTTGAGAATATCGACATCGGTGGTCCGGCGATGATCCGTGCCGCGGCGAAGAATCACGGTGGCGTGTCGGTGGTGGTTGATCCTGCGGATTACGCGCGTGTGATTGAAGAAATGGCGACGCACGGAGGGGCGACGACGTTCGCGTTTCGGCAATCGTTGGCACACAAGGCGTACGCGCGGACGGCGGCTTATGATGCGGCGATTTCAAATTGGTTCGGCGCCGTGCTCGATAATCCAGAGGGCAAGGCCGAAGGTTTTCCGCGCACGTTCTCGGTACAATTTCGGAAGGCGCAAGACATGCGGTATGGAGAGAACCCGCATCAGTCGGCGGCGTTTTATGTGGGAGCTAACCCTGAGCCGGGCTCAATTTCGGCGGCGAAGCAATTGCAGGGCAAGGAACTCTCCTACAACAATATCGGCGATGCAGATGCGGCGCTTGAATGCGTGAAAGAGTTTACTGACAAGCCGACGTGCGTGATTGTGAAACATGCGAACCCGTGTGGTGTGGCGGAGGCGCCGACGTTGCTGGCGGCGTATGATCGTGCATTCAAGACCGATCCTGAGAGTGCGTTTGGCGGCATCATCGCGTTCAATCGCACGCTCGATGTGGAGACGGCAAAAGTCATTGTCGAACGGCAATTCGTCGAGGTTATTCTTGCGCCTGATGTCGCGCATGGTGTCGAGGCCGTCGTGGCTGCGAAAAAGAACGTGCGCTTGCTGGTCACGGGGGCTTGGCCTGCAACGTCGGCGCCGCGGTTGGATTTCAAGAAAGTTACGGGCGGCCTGTTGGTGCAGGATGCTGATCTGAAGCTTTACGACGCGCTTAGAGTTGTGACGAAGCGGAAGCCGACGGACGCTGAGATGGCGGACCTGTTGTTTGCGTGGAAGGTGGCGAAATTCGTCAAATCGAATGCGATTATCTACGCCAAGGCAGGGGCAACGGTCGGCGTTGGCGCGGGCCAAATGAGCCGCGTGAACTCGTCGCGCATTGCGGCGATCAAAGCCGAGATGGCGGGGCTTGAGATCAAGGGCTCGGTCGTCGCATCGGACGCGTTTTTCCCGTTTGCTGATGGCCTCATCTCTGCTGCAGAAGCGGGAGCGTCGGCAGTGATCCAGCCTGGCGGATCCATGCGTGACGCGGAAGTTATTGCAGCGGCGGATGAGCGGAACTTGGCGATGGTGTTTACGGGGCTGCGTCATTTCCGGCATTGAGCTTCATGCGGTAGTGCGACCGCGACGGCCGGGCCGTAAAGAAACTTGACGCTCGACGGACAACCAGAAACACTGCCTTAATTGTTTCGCCCTCATCATTTCGCATTGGACTTATCCTTGCCACCGCCGATCCGCCCTCGGGCTTCCACGACTAAGTCCGCAGCTTCAGTGCGTCGGCGGTTGCAGCCACATGAGCGGCGTGAAGAAATTCTGCGCGAAGCGATTGCGTTCTTTTCCGATGTTGGCGTTGAGGGCACGACGCGCGATCTGTCGACGCGGGCGAAAATTGCACAGCCGTTGATCTATAAATACTTCGCAACTAAGCGCGATTTGATTGAGGCGGTCTACGAGCGCATCTATCTCAATAGTTTCAAGCCTCACTGGCCGCAGCTTGTTGGCAACGGCAAGCGGCCCATTCGCGAGCGCATGACGCAGTTTTACATTGAGTATGCAGACTCGATTATTTGGCGCGAATGGGTGCGGATTTTTGTCTCGGCGGGGCTGCATGGCGAAGATATCAACCGGCGATATCTCAAGCGACTGGAAGAGACGCTACTGGTGCCGCTGACGGCAGAAATTGGTGTAGCGGTGCGTGCGGTCAATGGGCCGAAAGCCGTGGTGCCAACGCTTGAAGATGTGTGGCAGACGCATGGTGGGGTGTTTTACATCGGCATTCGCGAGTACATCTACGGTTTGCCGCCGACGTCCGATCGTCCGGCTGCGATTGCGGCCTCGGTCGACCGCTTCCTCAAAAACTACAAACTTTGAATTTCTCAACAATGCCATAGGCTTGCCAAGTTGTCCCCGCCAACCAAAGCTGGGGTATACTGGTCGGGTACATTGCTGAACCAGCTGGGGTCCCATGACGCCGACGCAAATTCTCGCTCTTATCGCTCTGCTCGTGATTGTCGCGGCAATTGCCTACTGGTTCGGTCGTTCTGGGCAAGCTGGAGGGGCTGGGCGCACCCCGTCTGGACCTGCACCGATTCCGTCGGAGCCGTGGGCGCGTCCTGTGGGTGAGGCTACTGAGATGGCAGGCGCGCCAAAGAAGCCTGCAGCGAAAGATCTGGCACGTCCCGTCACGACATCGACCGCACCGACAAAGTCGCCTCAAGCGCCGCCGAAGAGTGCACACCCTATAGCCGCTTATGGCGTGACGAGTTGGGGCTATCAATTGCAGAAGCTCGACGTCGGACGCGCTGCCGGTTCGCCGTTCGATCTGTTGGTGATTGATTACGCCAAGGACGGCTCTGACGATACGGCACTGTCGCCAGCAGAATTGGAGCGCTTGAAACGCAAGCCTGACGGCGGTCGGCGTATCGTGCTGGCGTATCTTTCGATCGGTGAAGCGGAGAGCTATCGCTCGTATTGGCAGGCCCAATGGAAGCGCAATAAACCCGGTTGGTTGCTCGGGGAAAACCCGGAATGGGAAGAAAACTATTCGGTATGTTTCTGGGAGCCTGAGTGGCAGCAGATCATGTGTGGCGCGCGTGACAGCCGCCTTGATCTCATTCTCGCCGCAGGATTTGACGGCGTTTATCTCGACAAGTGCGATGTCTATGAAGACTTGCAGCAGCATTTTAAAAAAGTAGCCGCTGCGCGTTCGGACATCGAAGGCGACATGGTGCAGTTTATCTCACGTCTTGCGACGCAGGCGAAATCACGCAATCCGGATTTCCTCGTGGTCATGCAGAATGCCGAAGGTTTGCTTGAAAAGCCTGCACTGCGCCGCGTGATCGACGGCATTGCCAAGGAAGAGTTGGTTTTTGGTGTGGATTCACCTGAGAAAAAGAACTCGAAAGATGATTTCGAGTATTCGCGCGATGCGTTGGCGCTGATGAAGCGGGAAGGCAAACTGGTGCTGGTGGTTGAATATCTCAACACTCCTGCGAAAATCAAAGAAGCGGCGGAGGCCTGCGCACAGAACGGCTTTGTGCTCTACGTTTCGGCCAAGAATCGCGAACTCGACAAGCTCAATTTTATGACGCTTGAGGCGTAGGCCTGACCGGCTCGCGGCCCTTCCCAAGGGCGCGAGACGTCATATTCACTCAGCGACGAACATTTTGGCTTTGTTGCCTTTGTAGGTCCACGGCAGGCCTGCATTGCGCCAGCCATTGAGTGAGCGACGTCCGTCTGGCGACATATCGCCCTCGAAACCTTCGTAAACACTATAGACGTTGGTGTAGCCAGCCTCTTCGAGCATGTCGGCTGCTCTGGCCGAACGGTCGCCGGAGCGGCACATTAAGATGATCTTGTCGGTTTTATTTAGCCCTTTGCGGGCCAGTGCCTTGCCGACCGTTTGGCTGAAGACGGGGTTGGTCTCAAGTTTGTAACGGTTATTGGTGTCATCCCACTCGCCGAACTGGCTCATATCCACGAAGGGTACCACGCCGTCGATGTCGGTGGCATACCCCACGAATTGCACTTCGCCGCGCGTGCGGATGTCAAGAAACAAGACTTTGCTGGGTTCGGCTTTAACCAATGCGGCTGCTTCTTTTACTCCGAGATACTTACCAGATTTGGTCTGTTTGATTTTAGGAATATCAGGCTTCGGCACCTCCTGAGCGACCGCCGCCAAGGTGGCGACCACGGTCAACATGAGAGCAGACAGGACGCGTGCAAAAGCGGACATGGATCAGGCCTCCAAATATTTATGTAAACATTTGAATGTTTGCATGCCGAATGTCCAGTCCCTAGAGCATGATCGCTTTCGATTGAATTGCGATCATGCTCTAGCCCTTTGTTTTGTCGCGCGATTTGTCGGATAACCGCTTCACACTTTTCCGATCGCGCTCGTGTTTTGTCGCGCGATTTGTCGGATAACCGCTTCACACTTTTCCGATCGCGCTCGTGTTTTGTCGCGCGATT
>JABFRJ010000350.1 GCA_013141255.1 Hyphomicrobiaceae bacterium | reverse complement strand
CGCCTCAGCCGCCGCCCGCGCACTTGATCCCGCCACCTTGGACGACCCGAGTTTACGCGATCCAGGCGTCGGCGATGCAGCCTCCATAGTTGCCAAAATCCCCGAAGTCCGCGCCGCGTTGCTTGATTTCCAACGCGATTTTGCCCGCCAGGAGCCTGGCGCCGTCTTAGATGGCCGTGACATCGGTACCGTCGTTTTGCCCCACGCCGACGTTAAGATTTTCGTAGTTGCTGATACAGAGGTCCGTGCCCGCCGCCGGTATGCCGAACTGCATGCCCGGGGCGAACCTGTGACCTACGAGGGGGTTCTCGAGGTCATTCGGCGTCGAGATGAACGGGATTCAAGTCGGGACAGCGCCCCGATGGTCCCCGCCTCAGACGCGCTCTTGCTTGATACGAGCGCGTTAGATATAGAAACGTCGTTCGAAGCTGCTGTCCGATTGATCACGAGGAAGATCGGCCAATGAGCACGCGGCTTCCGCGGCTCTAATCTAATTGGTCTACTTGGGGCATACTCTCTAGGTACTGATAGCAGACAACGAATCACCAGATTTCACGACACGTCCGGGTTCCGAACGGTGCGCGCACGCTTTTGAGCGGTCGTGCACTGACGCGTTTGAGCAACCCATGTCGTAGCTGAAGTCAAATCTCAGTGATCTTGGACAACGCCATAAAGCGACGTCCTTGGTCGGAACCGAAACCGCGCCGCTCAATCATGGGCGGCCTCAACCAGGACTGCAGCCAAATGGCTATCGAAACCAGCAGAGAAATGAACCCCTCAGTCGACGACTTCGCCGCGCTATTGAATGAGAGCTTCGAGAAAGAAGATCTATACGAAGGCAGCGTCGTAAAGGGTCGTATCGTCGCCATCGAAAAAGATCTTGCCGTCATTGACGTTGGCATGAAGATGGAAGGCCGCGTGCCGCTGAAGGAGTTCGGCGTTCCTGGCAAGCCCAATGAATTGAAAGTCGGCGACACAGTCGAAGTCTACCTGGAGCGCGTCGAAAATGCGCTCGGTGAAGCCGTACTTTCGCGTGATAAAGCGCGCCGCGAAGAGTCCTGGATTAAGCTCGAAGTCAAGTTCAACAACAAAGAGCAAGTCTCCGGCGTCATCTTCAATAAGGTCAAGGGCGGCTTCACCGTCGACCTCGATGGCGCAGTGGCGTTCCTGCCAGGCAGTCAAGTCGACGTCCGCCCCGTGCGCGACATCGGCCCGCTCATGCATTCCCCGCAGCCCTTCAAGATCCTCAAGATGGATCGCCGCCGTGGCAACATCGTTGTCTCGCGTCGTGAAGTGCTCGAAGCCACCCGTGCCGAACAGCGCACGGAAATCGTTGCACGCTTGGCCGAAGGCCAGATCACCGACGGTCTCGTCAAAAACATCACCGACTACGGCGCCTTCGTCGACCTCGGCGGCATCGATGGTCTGCTCCACGTCACCGATATGGCATGGCGTCGGGTGAACCACCCAAGCGAAATCGTCAATGTCGGCGACACCATCAAGGTGCAGATCATCCGCATCAATCCCGATACGCAGCGCATCAGCCTTGGCATGAAGCAACTGCAGAACGATCCATGGCAGGGTATCGAAGCCAAATACCCAGTCGGCGCGAAGATCTCGGGCAACGTCACCAATATCGCTGACTACGGCGCATTTGTTGAACTTGAGCCAGGCGTTGAAGGTCTGATCCACGTTTCAGAAATGAGCTGGACCAAGAAGAACGTTCACCCTGGTAAAATCGTTTCGACAAGCCAGAAAGTCGACGTTCAAATCCTCGAAGTCGACTCAAATAAACGCCGCATCAGCTTGGGTCTCAAGCAGACGCAAGAAAACCCATGGGATGACTTCCTCACCAAACATCCCCGTGGCACCATCGTTGAAGGTCCAATTCGGAACATCACCGAGTTCGGTCTCTTCATCGGCCTCGATGGCGGCGTCGATGGCATGGTCCACTTGTCCGATCTCGATTGGAACAAAGCTGGCGACGAAGCCATCAAAGATTACAAGAAGGGCGATAACGTCAAAGCTGCGGTGCTTGATGTTGATAGCTCCAAAGAGCGCATCAGCCTTGGCATCAAACAAGTTGGCGCCGATCCGCTCCAGGCCGTTGGCAACCTCAAGAAGGGTGATCGCGTCACCTGTGAAATCGTTGCCGTCCAAGAAGCTGGCATCGAAGTTAAAATCGCTGGCTCCGACGCAACAACCTTCGTCAAGCGCGCAGATCTATCGCGTGACCGTGCCGAGCAGCGTCCAGAGCGTTTCACGGTCGGAAATAAGGTTGATGCGGCTGTAACTCAGTTTGATCGCACCAGCCGCAAGGTAACGGTTTCGATCAAAGCACTCGAACTGGCTGAAGAAAAACAAGCTGTGGCACAATACGGTTCGTCTGATTCAGGCGCATCTTTGGGCGACATCTTCAAAGCTGCTCTCAAGAAAAAGGACGGCGACAACTAAGCTGTCGAACTATAAATGGCGTGCGCGATGGTCATCCGTTGCGCACGCCGTTTTTTATTGGGTACCAATGTCGCGTTCCAGTCGAAGTTTTGAAGGGCGTTGGTTGTCTCGTCCAATTATCGTAATCTAACGTCATCAAAGACTGTGCAACGCCTCTCGTCCACGGAGTAATCCATGACCATTGAAACCGAAGCAGTGCTCGACCGTCGATCATTGCGACGCAAAGTCGGGTTCTGGCGTGGGCTGGCACTTCTTGCCGGCGTCGTAGCGTTCGGCGCGACCGCTTATACCTATTACGACGGTTTTTCTGAGCCGCGCCAAATTGCACGCGTCACAATCGACGGCATGATCACGGAAGATCGCGCCCAGTTGCGCATGTTGAAACGGATCGCCGCTTCAAAAAATGTCGACGCGCTTTTGCTCTCCATAAATTCTACGGGCGGAACGACAAGCGGCGGCGAAGCACTCTTCGAAGCCATCCGTGAAGTTGCAAAAACAAAACCCGTAGTCGCTCAGTTCGGTACCGTCGCAGCTTCTGCCGCCTACATAACCGGTCTCGCCGCCGACCATATCGTCGCCCGCGGGAATACAATTACGGGTTCCGTCGGAGTCATTTTTCAATGGCCTGAAGTCACAGGTCTGTTGGACAAGTTCGGCGTCAAAATGAATGAGATCAAAAGTGGAAATTTAAAGGCCGTCCCGTCCATGTTCGAGCCGGTCTCTCCCGAGGGTCGCAAAGTTACGGAAGACCTCGTGGCCGACAGTCAGAAGTGGTTCTTAGGCCTCGTCACTGCCCGCCGTGGTGTTGCAACCAAAGCCATCCCAGGTCTCGAGCAGGGGCGAATCTTCTCCGGTCGCGAGGCTCTGGCGCACAAGCTAATCGACGAAATAGGCGGCGAAGACGAGGCGGTCCGCTGGCTCGAGACCAAACGTGCGGTAAAATCCAAGTTGAAGTTAATCGATTGGCGACCGCGCACTGAAAGCCAGATCGGCCTATTTCGTTGGCTCGGGCAAGCAGCTGCAGGCGCAATTGGCCTGGGGCAATCAACCACATCGCTGATTTCCACTGTTGATCACGCCCGCGCCCGCCTAGCGCTTGACGGTCTGGTCTCCGTTTGGCAACCTGCTGAAAAATAATGAATTAAATACCCCTCGATGCGGCTTCCCATGGTGCCGGTCATTGGGGTAGAGGAATATGGTGTCGGGAGGGTGGTCGCGTGATCAAGTCAGAACTTATCCAGAAAATTTCGGTGGCCAATCCACATTTGTACAACCGTGACATTGAGCGGATTGTGAATGTGTTGTTTGACGAAATCGTGTCCGCCATGGCGCGCGGCGACCGTGTCGAATTGCGTGGTTTTGGTGCCTTCACCGTGAAGCACCGCGCCGCCCGCACCGGTCGCAATCCACGCACCGGCTCGACTGTTTCGGTTGAAGAGAAATTCGTCCCCTTCTTCAAGACCGGTAAGGAGTTGCGCGAACGTTTAAATGGCAAAGCACCCTCAACCGGACGTGGCGGCCGCAAAGCGCAATCGAATGGCGCCGGTACCAAAACGCCGAAAGCTACAGCAGCTCAGCCAAAACGTGACGCAGCGCCCAGCCCACACAACCCTGCCTCACTCAACGCTGCCCCTCTCAGCGCAGGCAACGTGGCGCGCGTTGAAGCAAAGGTCGACGACAAAAAGGCCAGCAGTCATCAAGAACGCGCTAAGCCCTGAACTTTGGGTAAGGCGTGTTGCACCTCGGTAGGTGTGCAGTACAAAACCGCACGCCATGAAAGCCACCCCAAGTACTGCCCCCCATACTGTCAAGTCGATGAGGTCAAAGGTGCTGCGTCGGATTATATGGTTCCCCATCGCGCTGGTTTCAGCAATCCTGCTGGTGACACTGGCTGTCGCCAATCGCGAACCTGTTCGCCTCGTGCTCGATCCTTTCCGCCCTGAAGCGCCCGTCCTCTCGATCCAGTTGCCGTTCTATGCCTATCTACTCGGAGCGTTGACATTGGGCGTGATTTTGGGCGGTGTCGCTACCTGGATGACGCAAGGCCGTTGGCGCCGCACGGCTCGCGTCAAGTCGCAAGACGCAATGCGCTGGCAAGCCGAGGCCGATCGTTTAAGCCGCGAACGCGACGCCACGGTTGGTGCCACACGTCAACTCGGCATCGCAAATGGCACATCCTCGTTGACAACCAAATCCTTGCGTCGCGCCAGCTAAATTTCGAAGCAAATGCTCCTCCATAAGCTGCGATCCATTGAGAGAGCGTCCCAGCGATGCAATTCATCGACGCCGCAAAGATCGAGCAAAGCCTGAGCTATCCGGCCTTTATCGACTATCTTGAGCAGGCCTTTCGCATCGGCGCTATCGCCCCCCCGCGTCACCACCACACGGTGCCATTGGCCGACCGACCCGAGGCTACTTGGCTTCTCATGCCTGCTATCAGTGCGATCCCAGCTGCCGACGGTAAAGCGCCGATGGCTGGCCCTTATATGGGCATGAAGTCGGTCACCGTATTTCCAGATAATGCCGCTCGGTCCGGCAAGCCTGCCATCGCCGGCACCTATCTCCTGCTCTCAACTGAAACCGGTGAGACGCTCGCGATCCTCGATGCAACGCGGCTCACAGTTTGGCGCACCGCAGCGGCCTCCGCCCTCGCCGCCCGTTACCTCGCACGCCCCGACACTGCTAACATGTTGATGGTCGGCGCTGGCGCTCTTGCGCCCTACTTGATCCGTGCCCACGCCTCCGTTCGCCCGATCCGCGAAGTGGCTATCTGGAACCGCACCCGCGCTAACGCCGAGAAATTAGCGTCAGAAATGAGTTCACCCTCGCTGAAAATGACCGTCGTCGATGATTTGGAAGGCGCGGCACGATCCGCCGATCTAATCTCAACAGCAACCATCTCGTCGGCGCCGTTGATTCATGGCGCTTGGCTGCGTCCCGGCACTCACGTCGACAGCGTTGGAGCTTACAATCGATCAATGCGCGAAACTGACGATGCGCTCGTCGCGCGCGCTCGCGTATTCGCCGATACGCGAGTTGGCGCATTCGGCGAAGCCGGCGATATTCTCCAACCCATCGCGTCAGGTGCAATCACTCCCAACCACGTTCTCGGCGAACTTGCCGATCTCGTTACAGCACGAGTGCTGGGACGTCAGAGCACTGAAGAAGTAACATTCTTTAAATCGGTCGGCGCTTCAATCGAAGACCTCGCTGCGGCAATCGCGGTCTACGAAAATGCGCGGCACGAAAAAATTGACACGAAACCTGATTAGCACAGTTAATATTTTGTTTTAGCCAGTGGTCCTTTACATCCCATTAGGACGTGGCGAGGTACAATCTCCCGTAGTGATTGCGTGCGGGGACAGCATGTCCAAAAATACCGACGAATTGGATTTCGGCCTTGAAACAACGCCCCGGCAAATGGCGCGTTTCATCTCTGTTATGTTCGGCGCAATGTCCACGATTGGCTTGGCTGCCTGCACTTTTGTATTTCTGACCACCCCATCAAAACACGATTTTGACCGCACTCAAACCGCCCCACGCGGTCTTCCGTCGCTATTTGGTGCCTCGGTTGCACTGACGACGGGCGGCAAAACCAGCGCTTACGCCGCTGATGCCGGGATGCGCGAAATCTGCAAACAACAAGCTTCGATGCATGCGGCAATGCGTGGCGAAGAGTTAAGTTCCTCCGAACGTAGTCGCGTCTCGCAAGCCTGTGGCGAGTAAGCAAAAGTCCCCTGCCTAGACTTTACCCCGTCTCGTCTCTAAGTTCCTCGCGGATCTGAGAGATGTAGAAAATGCCTATCGAAATCAAGATTTGTGGATTAAAAACAACTGCGACCGTCGAGGCCGCGCTTGTGGCAGGCGCTGACTTGCTCGGTTTTGTCGTTTTTCCCAGAAGTCCACGCAACGTGACGCCCGCTGAAGCCCATACACTATCGATCTCAGCCCGTGGTCGCGCCAAAATCGTGGCGCTCCTGGTCGATCCCGATGACGCCTTGCTCGATATTGTCGTCAAGACTATCGCCCCCGACATCCTCCAACTCCACGGTCATGAAACGCCGGAACGCTGCGCCGCCGTAAAAGCCAAATTTAAAACATCTGTGATGAAGGCCGTCGGCGTATCGACCGCAGCAGATCTAGCCGAAATTGCAACGTATCGCGGAGTAGTCGACCGCATATTGCTGGATGCCAAGCCACCTCCAGAAAGTGCCTTGCCCGGCGGCAATGGACACACATTCGATTGGGCGCTAATTGCCGATCTTGGCCGCACCGAACCGTTCATGCTGTCAGGCGGACTCAATGCTTTCAACGTGGCGCATGCCCTACAAGTCACCGCCGCTCCCGCCGTCGACGTGTCATCAGGCGTTGAAACGACTCCCGGTGTAAAATCGTCAGAACTCATTCGCGCTTTTATTAAATCCGTTCGCTCAGTTTGATCGTAGCCCAAAACCTCCCGCATTGCTAAATCACAAGTAACCTACAAATGGAGCAAGCCATTTATGTTGATTATTCGCCGTTCGCTCGCAGTCATTTGTCTTGCCATTGCGACACCAGTTGCCGCGCAGGATGTTTACCCGTCGCGTGCCATCACCATGATTGTTCCATTTGCCGCAGGTGGAACATCAGACATTATCGCCCGCATCACGGCTGAAGAAATGAGTAAGGTGCTCGGTCAGCCCATCATTATTGAAAATATCGGTGGCGCTGGCGGTGCGACTGGACTGACGCGTGCGGCCAACGCAGCGCCAGACGGCTACACGATCGCGCTTGGCAACACCGGTACTAACGCTGCAAATTATTGGATCAATGAAGGGCTGAAGTTCACGCCCGCTGACTTCACTCCGATCGGTGTCGTCGCCAAAACTTCCCCCGTCATCGCATTGAAGAAAGATTTCCCAGCAAAAACATATGCAGAATTTGTCGCCTACGCCAAAGCAAACCCGAAAAAAATCAATTTGGGTCACGCAGGCGTCGGATCGTCCAATTACCTCATCTGCTTGAATTTTCTAAAAGCCTCCGGAGTGGATGTAACTTTGATCGGTTATCGTGGCGCATCGCCCGCTCTCAACGACCTCATTGGCGGACATATCGACGGCGTCTGTGACACTGCTACGTCGCTCAAGGGCGCACTCGAAGGTGGAACCGCGAAGGGCCTCGTCGTCGGATCGCCAAGGCGTTTAGAACAGTTCAAATCAATCGAGTCAGCCGGAGATTTAAAACTCGACGGATTTCAAATCCAAGGTTGGAACGCAGTATTTGCTCCCAAAGCACTTCCGGCTGCCATTCTCGCAAGGCTCGAAGGTGCCGTGGAAGCTGCAATTACGTCGGAGCGATTCAAAAAGCAGATGTCAGACCTCGTCTCAGAAGCTGCCGCTCCTGCTGAGGCCAAATCCACAGCCATGGCGACCTTCGTTGCAGGCGAAATCGCCCGCTACAAATCACTCCTCGGTAAATAGTCACATGGTCTGCCATTACTGGCCTGTGTCCATGTGTGTTAAAGTACAATGGTCAGCATCAGTATCGATCGTGATTGTCGGCTACCCGATAAGCTGCAAACGCTTGATGCATACAAGTGATCGCCAAACCTGCGGCTAAATACCTTCCGAAAGCATCGCCAAATGACCACGTCGACCACGACAACGAGCACTCCCCAGCTCAACAGCTATCGCACCGGCCCTGACGAGAGGGGTTTTTTCGGTCAGTTCGGCGGGCGTTTCGTGGCCGAGACGTTGATGCCGTTAATCCTTGAGCTTGAGAGCGCCTACAACGCAGCCAAGTCTGATCCAAAATTTGCCGCGGAGCTGGGTTATCTCCACACCCACTACTCAGGTCGTCCAAGTCCGCTCTATTTCGCTGAGCGAATGACGAAGCATTTCGGTGGTGCCAAAGTCTATTTCAAACGCGATGAACTCAATCATACCGGCTCCCACAAGATCAACAATTGCCTGGGTCAAATCCTGCTTGCGCGGCGCATGGGCAAGACCCGCATAATTGCTGAAACCGGCGCTGGTCAACACGGCGTCGCCGTCGCCACCGTCTGCGCCAAGTTCGATTTGCCCTGCGAGATTTACATGGGCGCAACCGATGTCGAGCGTCAGGCGCCGAACGTGGCGCGCATGAAGCTCTTGGGCGCCAAGCTCAATGCCGTCACATCAGGTGCCGGCACACTCAAAGACGCTATGAACGAAGCTCTGCGCGATTGGGTTTCCAACGTCCATGATACCTATTACATTATTGGTACTGCAGCGGGCCCTCATCCATACCCACAACTCGTGCGTGATTTCCAATCGATCATTGGCCAGGAAACGCGCGAGCAAATGATGAAGGCGGAGGGGCGATTACCCGACGCACTTGTCGCCTGCATAGGCGGCGGTTCCAATGCCATCGGCTTATTCCATCCCTTCTTGGATGAAAAAGATGTTGCAATTTACGGCGTCGAAGCTGGCGGGCACGGCCTTAATGTCGAAAACGGTCACGCAGCCTCAATGACTGGCGGCACGCCGG
Organism: Hyphomicrobiaceae bacterium; assembly: GCA_013141255.1. GTDB lineage: Bacteria > Pseudomonadota > Alphaproteobacteria > Rhizobiales > Hyphomicrobiaceae > JABFRJ01. Next base: position 21,526 of record JABFRJ010000350.1, on the reverse strand, counting down.
GCGTACTCCATGGAAATCGGACGTATCTCTTGCAAAACAGAGACGGGCAAATCTTGGAAGGTCACTCAATTTCTGCCGGCCTAGATTATCCCGGTGTTGGCCCAGAGCATTCCTGGCTCAAAGACTCTGGGCGCGTAAAATATGTCGCCATTACCGATAAGGAAGCTCTCAACGCTCTCCAACTTTGCACGCGCCTCGAAGGCATAATTCCCGCGCTCGAACCATCCCACGCCATTGCGTATGTAGAAAAACTCGCGCCAACGATGGGCAAAGACCAGATCCTGGTCATGAATCTGTGCGGCCGTGGCGACAAAGACCTCTTCACCGTTGCCAAAGCGCTGGGCATGCAAATATGAGCAGTGCAGCCGCGCCCCGCGAACCCGTCGAGCCGGTCTATATGCCCCGGCAAATGTCGTCACTCGGCATTTGGGATATCGGCGGCTGGCGTTTCAAAACATACCTGATCCGCGCCAACACGAGGTGGCCGGTCTCCGACGCCATGATCGCTGCGGCGCGTATGAAGATTGCCGCAGTGCGCGACAGCCTCGAAGCAACTGCACATTTCAATACTGGCTTTGTCGTTCTCCATGAAGGCGTGGAAGGGATCTGGCTCCTCACCCATTGGTGGACTAAAGGAGGCATCTGCGCCGAGCTATTGTGGCACGCCACTGCCGACCACCCGGCCACCTTCGAGGAAGTCGACCAGCCTTTGATGGCTTGTGTTTGGGAGCTTGTGCCGATCGATTTTGAACGACGCGCTTGGGTCGACACTGTGTTGAAACCAGGCGGCGGCGGTCTCGTCGCTTATCTTCGCACCACAATGCCCGATGGAACGTACTGACCGATGGAATGGACCGAAATGACACCGACCCGGATTGACCGCCGCTTTGCAGCCCTGAAGGCCGAAGGCCGACCAGGCCTCGTGACCTTCGTCACCGCCGGTGATCCTGATTACAAAACTGCCCGCGATATCCTTTTCGGACTCCCTGCCGCTGGCGCCGATATCATCGAACTCGGTATGCCGTTCTCCGATCCCATGGCCGACGGTCCAGCCATTCAAGCCGCAGGCCTCCGTGCCCTCAAGTCCGGCCAGAACATGCGCAAAACGCTACAGATGGTAGCCGAATTTCGCGCGCGCGATACCGAAACACCCATCGTTTTGATGGGCTATTACAACCCAATTTTTGTGTACCCGACAGACGAGTTCCTCGCCGATGCCAAAAAAGCCGGTGTCGATGGCCTAATCATCGTCGACTGCCCACCCGAGGCCGACGATGAGCTTTGCCTCCCCGCCATGCAGCACGGGATCAACTTCATCCGTTTAGCGGCTCCTACAACCGACAATAAACGCTTGCCCATAGTGCTCAAGAACACGTCAGGGTTCCTCTACTACGTGTCCATTACAGGTATAACGGGTACGGCTACACCAGATCCTACGGAGGTGCACGCTAAGGTTGCGTCAATCAAGAAAGCAACAACTCTTCCCGTTGCCGTGGGATTCGGTGTAAAGACCCCCGAACAAGCTAAGGCCATAGGCCGCGGCGCCGATGCTGTTGTAGTAGGATCGGCATTGGTCGGTGCGATTGAAAAGTCGCTCGGATCGGATGGAAAAGCGACAGCTGGCACCGTGTCAGCCGTTCTAAACCTTGTGAAGAGCCTCAGTGGTGCCGTGCGGCAGCGCTAGACGTCAAGGACCGCTAGTGCGGTTGACGTCATCGCCCGTATTGATTGCCAGTCGGGCAGGAGGACAAGCGTGAACTGGATTAATAACGTCGTACGGCCGAAAATTCGCGGCCTGCTGACCACGCGTCGCGAACCGCCAGATAACTTCTGGCATAAGTGCGGTGGCTGCGGACAGATGTCCGACGTCAAAGCGTTGGAAGAGAATGCTTACGTGTTTCCATGCTGCGGACATCACGAACGCATGGCCTCAGATCCTCGCCTTAAGTTGCTCTTCGACGATGGTGCTTACACCAAAGTGCCGGTAAGCACCGTGCCCACAGACCCATTGAAGTTCCGCGATGGCCAACGCTACACCGACCGATTGAAAGCCGCCCGCGCTAAGACAGCGCTCGATGACGCTGTGGTCATCGCCGAAGGCAAGCTCGACGGGCAAAACATTGTGACGGCCGTTCAAGATTTCCGCTTCATGGGTGGCTCTCTTGGTATGGCCGCCGGAGAAGCCATAGTCACTGGCATGCTCCACGCGGTAGCAAAAAAGGCTCCCTTCATTCTGTTCGCCGCATCTGGTGGCGCCCGCATGCAGGAAGGCATTCTTTCGTTGATGCAGATGCCGCGGACCACCATCGCGGTCCAGCGCCTCCGCGACGCGCGCTTGCCCTATATTGTTGTCCTGACAGATCCGACCACCGGTGGTGTGACCGCGTCGTATGCAATGCTCGGCGACGTCCATATCGCTGAGCCTGGCGCACTTATTTGCTTTGCCGGTCCTCGTGTGATTGAGCAAACCATCCGCGAGCAGCTTCCCGAAGGTTTTCAACGCGCCGAATACCTCTTGGCCCACGGCATGGTCGACATGGTCGTACACCGTCACAAAATGCGCGAAACCCTGTCTCGCCTTTGTCGGATTACAATGTCCGGAACTGCGGCAGGCGTCAGTGTCTACGATGGTGGTAAAAAGAAACCCGCTGGCTACATCAAGAGCATGAATGGTCATGCCGTCGACGGCAAGGTGGTCGAGAAGTTGGCGCGTGGCTCCGACATACTCGAGCCTGAACCCGTTGAGGACGGCGAACGTTTCGATGCCGCCCGTATTGACGCTCGCGAGAAGGCCAAGCGTGAGGCCGACGCAAAAGCCAAAAGCCGCACATTCCCGCCCAATAATTCACGCAGTTAATCCGGCACAACTGTAATTTGTTAACTTGGTTGGTCCCTTCTTTGCGATTGGATCGCCGGTTCCGAAGTAGGGCACGTGGGCCTAAGGACTGACGCTATGCCCAACCTTGACGCAACACTAGCGCGGCTCAAAACACTGCATCCCCTACTGATCGATCTCTCGCTCAATAGGATCGTCGGATTGCTGTCAAAGTTGGGTGATCCGCAGCTACACTTGCCACCCGTCGTCCATATCGCCGGCACCAACGGCAAGGGATCGACGGCAGCCTTTCTGAAAGCAATGGCCGAAGCCGCTGGCAAACGTGTCCACGTCTACACCAGTCCGCACCTCGTCCGGTTCAACGAACGCATCTCGATTCCTGGCTCTGACGGCGTTTCAAGGCCGGTGTCTGATCAATACCTTGCCCTCCTCTTGGCTCGCGTCGAGCGTGCCAATGCCTCGGCAGCTATGACCTTTTTTGAAATCACGACCGCTGCTGCTTTTCTGGGCTTCAGTGAAACGCCAGCCGATTTGGTAATCCTGGAAACAGGGCTTGGCGGCAATTTCGACGCCACCAACGTCATCGCCCGCCCCGCGCTCACAATTCTAACGCCAATTTCGATGGATCATGCCGATAAACTCGGCGCAACCATGTCGGAAATCGCCACCACAAAGGCTGGTATCTTGAAGCATGACACCCCAGCAATCATATCCGAGCAGGCCGCTGACGTTCACGATGTAATCCGATCACGCGCCCGCGCGGTTCGCGCACCCATGACGGTTTGGGGTGAGGATTTTCACGCTTTTGAGCAGTCAGGTCGCCTTGTATTTCAAAGCGACAATGAAATGCTGGACCTCCCGTTGCCGGCGCTCCCCGGCCCGCATCAGATCGTCAATGCGGCTACAGCCATCGCCGCTGCGACCGCCCTCCGCTCACTTGGAATAACCGATACCGCTATTGCCCGCGGCTTGACGGCAGTTTATTGGCCAGCCCGCATGCAGCGCATCACGACAGGCCCGCTTGTTGCGCAATTGCCTGCAGGTTCAGAGTTGTGGCTTGACGGCGGCCACAACCCGGCCGGTGGAGAAATGTTGGCTGCAACCGTTGGAGTATTGGAGGAACGCAGTTCTAAGCCGCTCTACTTGATCGTTGGCATGATGGGTCAAAAAGACGTCCAGGGCTTTCTATCGCATTTCGTCGGTCAGGTGCGCGCGATGAAGACAGTCGTCATACCAGGGGCACACGAGCGGCCATTTGATGCGGATGGCTTAGCAAGCATCGCGCGTTCGCTCGGTTTTAATGCGACCCCTGCATTAAATGTTGCCCAAGCGATCTCAGAAATTAGTCAACTGCATCAATCCGAGTCAGCTCGCATTCTCATTTGCGGGTCGCTCTACCTCGCGGGCCATGTCCTTGCCCTCACCGAGGGTACTTCAGCGCAATCAAACTAGCCCAGCCGATGATTTAGCAACGACATAAAAACAAAAATACCACTAGCGATCGCTACACTACCTCGAAAGAGGCAAGGCTTAGCGGTTGCTTTTTCCGATAACGAGAAGGGCGAAAAAACAAATTTAAAATCAGAGTCTTAGACGATTTTTTAAGGTTTCACATATCGTCTGGCACAGTCGCTGTCTTGTGCTTACTTTCAATCAGAAAATTATGAAATTGCGGTCAGCCGCTGACGGATCAACTGCCTGTTTGGGCAGCGCAATCATTACGTAAATTTCGACAAAAGTCAGATCAAAAGGGAAGCAAAATTCCCAGCCAATGGTTGGCACTGAAATGAAGTTGTTGCTCTATCGAACGCTCGGAATTTCAACCTTTGTGATGCACAAAAAAATGCAGTTTTAAAAATTTGAGCGCGTTGCACTAATGTCGATGTATCAACACAAAATCCACGTTCGAGTGTCGTTGCTATTGGTCTGCAATACTGCATCACAAGCGTCTAAATTCGAGATCCAACATTCAATCAAATATCATGCACTCCAGCCGCAAAGCCAATCAGCGAATGTCACAGAATAAAATCACTCCGACGCCATAGGAAGACTAATGATCAAAATGAAAAAAAGATTGAGGGATCAGCACAGCTCATTGGGTCGATAATAAATTCTCAGGCCCCTATGCCGCACTACGCCTTGCTCAACGCCGGGGGTTAATGCAATATCTTAACATCCTGCCGGTTCAGTCTCCCATATTGCGGGTGCTGCAAACTGGAAGGATCGTTGAAAGCCATAAGGGCAGTCTTCCTATCCTAAATGGACCAAGCGTCGGATGTCGGCGCGGAGGCGTCGTCAGTAATGGCGAGGCCCGACGGGATTGCATGTTTCTTTATTCGTGAATGAGTATGCGTCACCTCTGTCGGGAGTATGTGAGCGTCATGGCAGCAATTGCGGATTTTTCGACTAACGCCTCCGATTTTGGCGGTAATGCTTTTACGGCAGGTGAAACTAGCTCATGTCACGCGATGACCGGCCTTCCATCTTCGACAGTCGATGTGGAGGCACGCGTTGCGTTCATCGACCGTAGGCCGCTGGTCCGCGAATGTCTGTCGAGGGCCCTTATCAATGCCACCGGTTGGAATGTTTCCACCTACGGCAGTGCAGGAGCTTGGCTGAGCGTCAGTGACAATGTTCCTGTCTCACTCGTTGTGCTCTGCATCGGTTCGCGTGATTGCACTCAAGAGACCGACGAAGATATTTGCCTGTTAGATCGACTTGCCGAACGAGCGCCGGTCGCAATCATGGGAGACCAGGAAAGCCCGACACAGATTGTCGCCGCTCTCGATCGCTCCGTTCGCGGTTATGTCCCAACAAGTCTACCACTTCACGTCGCAATCGAAGCGATGCGACTCGTTAGAGCGGGCGGAATATATGTGCCGGCCAGCAGCTTGATAGAAGCACAGAAAACAAACGTGGAATCCGCTTCAGAGAAACCTAAGGCGTCGTCGATTTTTACTCAGCGGCAACTCGCTGTTATCGAAGCTTTACGTAAAGGCAAGGCCAATAAAATCATCGCCTACGAGCTAAGTATGCGTGAAAGCACAGTAAAGGTGCACGTTCGAAACATCATGAAGAAATTGAAGGCTCGCAACCGAACAGAAGTCGCGTACCTTGCGAGCGCGATTCTGGACGGCATCAAGTAGTAATTGGCTTCCGACCGCGGACGATCGGATTCATAGTTGCCACCACCTACCCGCTTCGACAGACGCCGGATCATGATGGTCCGGTGTTTTTTTGTAAGACCGTGTCGACATTGAGACGGTGCGAAGCCTAACACTCGCTCAATTCCAAGCTCAAACTAAGTACAAGCAGATAGGCGTAGGCACCGAGATCCGCAACATACTTACCACCTTTGCTGAACTTGCATGCTGCGTCGTCACCAACGACACTTATGCTATTCTATCCGCAGAATGAATGCAGGGTAGCAACAATCAGATCGAGTCTGGTCGTGTTACAAACATTCGGAACCGCCTCCCCCAGGTTATCCGTGACGGAATCTCCGAAAGGGTTGTCTAGCGCAGGCTCTCGCCCATTGCTGGTGCCAGTATTGGCAATGCCAGTGTTAGTCATGCATGTGTCGATGCCAGCAAACGCATACCCCATCACGACGGTTGAGGTGAACCCCGGTCGGGATCACGTGGAACGACCCACACTACGTCGTCGCTCAAAGCCCACGCGTCCCGTGGCGCGTACGATCAAGCGAGCATTAGACATCTTGATAGCAGGATCGGCGCTATTGATAGCAGCGCCCGTGGTGCTGATGATCGCAGCTGTAGTGAAGCTTACGATGGGCGGTCCTGTCATCTTTGGTCATCAACGGATCGGACTCCATGGGCGCAGATTCTATTGTCTAAAATTTCGCAGCATGGTGAGCAATGGTGATGAAGTTCTGCGTCAATACCTGGATGCTAATCCCATAGCGCAGGACGAATGGCGTCAAAAGCAAAAGCTCGCCTATGATCCACGCATAACTCGTTTCGGACGCGTATTGCGTCGTTCGAGCTTGGATGAGCTACCGCAGTTCTACAATATTCTACGCGGTGATATGAGTTGCGTGGGTCCCCGTCCGATTGTCGACGGCGAGTTGGCTCGTTACGGCGAATACGCAACAGATTACACGAGCGTTCGACCTGGGCTGACTGGCTTATGGCAAGTAAGTGGTCGCAGTCGTGTATCATACGAAACGCGCATACAGCTCGATGTTGATTACATTGAAAATTGGACCTTAGGATGCGACATCTCAATTTTGTTGCGCACTATACCAGCCGTAATGAAGCCCGATGATGCCGGATAAAAATTGGACCCTCAACTACGTAAGTACGCACTTCCAATCAAATAGCCACCTTGCATGAGGCTAACAACACCAATTGCGCCCAGCATCGTCGAAAGTAGTGACCAGTCGAGCCCCAATGCGACACCTGCCGCCGTTGCAATAACGGCAGTTGACGCCAGCAACAGCGCTGGCGCACGAAATCTAAGTGCGATGAGCGCTCCGGCAATAAATGCTGCAAAGCCACTAGCAAAGATATCAATCAGAATAATGCCCGTCATATCGTATCCCGAGCCGATCGACGCCGCCGCAGTTAGGCGCCCCATGATCTAAATCACGCCCCGACATTCAATCGTCGGCACCTATTTGCGCATTGTCCGTCGGTTGATGAAAGCTTCAAACGGGAGCCCTGTCTAGTCTCATGGAGTTATCACTCGCAGGATTGATCGTCATCGTTATGCTGCTACTCATTGGTTGGGCGGCGGGGGCGACCATATTGATTGCTTTGATGTGCGCAATACCGTTCGGCGCAACAGCATGGGGTAGCCTTCCAGCGCTCGGTGGCTCATCGCCGCAAATCTACACAGTATTTGCCTTGCTGCTGGTTGGGCGAGTCGTTTCGAATCCGCAGGCAATTTTGCATTTAAGAGTCGCTTTCGGATCCCATTGGATAATGCCCCTGATAGCAGGCATCACCGCTTATACGTTGGCTGGTAGTATCGTCTATCCGCGTGTTTTTATTGGTCAAACCAGTGCATTTGTTCCGATTAAAGGTGCAATATTCGAGGTGCCGTTGAGCCCGGTCGCCGGCAACATCACTCAGAGCGCCTACTTCGCGCTAGGGGCACTGTGCTGCATCGCGCTAGCCGCTGACCTTCATCGCCGCAGGAATTATGAAGCGGTGATCAAGGCGTGCTACGCTTGGTGCGCTACGAACGCCTTGCTTGGAATAATCGATTTTTGTGGCAAACTGGTTGGACTGACCGACATATTAGCTCCGATACGTACCGCCAGTTATTCATATCTCACCGCGAGCATGGAGCATAATTTTTGGCGCATTGCGGGTGGCTTTTCCGAGGCCTCTGCCTTTGCCGGAAATACCATTGCATGCGTTGCTTTTGCCTTTGCCTACTGGCGCGAAACAGGTGCGCGCATTGCAATTGTGCTATGTGCAGCAAACTTGGCATTGCTCGTGCTGTCGACGTCAACCACGGCATACGTCGCACTGGCGCTGGTTTGTCTGCCGGTGCTCGCATCACTTCTCGTCAATGTGTCGCGCGCTAATATCGCTCGTCGTGAATTGCACATTTTACTATTGGGCTTAGGTGTCGTCGCTCTTTCGATCGCAGTTGTTGTGATGGTGCCAAAGGTAGCCCAACCGTTTATCGACATGTTAGACTATGTGGTTCTGCGCAAGGGAGAGTCGTCGTCCGCCCAAGAGCGGGGTTACTGGAATCAAAAAAGTATTGAATCCGCCATCGATACCTTCGGTTTGGGAGTAGGCCTCGGCAGTTCACGCGCGTCGAGTTGGATCATAGCTGTGATCTCTCAGCTGGGAGTTGCTGGCGCACTAGGATTTATTGCTATCATTTATGCAGTGCTCCGGGCGCCTATTCATGCACGCGCTGTTGGCATCAAAGCTACCACAAAGCCAGCCGGACTAATCCGAGGTGCCCGCGCGGCTGCGTTCGCGACGATTGTGAGTGGAAGCATCAGCGGCGCTGCTGCTGACCCGGGAATGACCGCATTCTTGTTTTTTGCCATAGCTATTACAACCGCGCCGGCCCTAGTCTCCCGCAATCGTCAAAAGCATACTAATGCGGGAACGACTAAGTCGCCGAACTTGGTGACCATGATACCCCATGCGCACCAAGCATAACGGCGCCCACAAGTCATACTCGCAAAAACGCCACTTGAGGTCGAGCTACAATGAGCCAGATCAATCTGGTGCATTGATCGGCGACAACTTCGAGCCAAACCGCCTCTAACGACAACGCCGAACCGCAATCGCTTCGCGTCGATGTGAATGAAGTGCTTCAGATGCGGGACCACATCGCATCGTGACCCTAACATCTTATCATTGCTGCATCAAAATCCGATCGTTACCCGACGCACGTTTGATGCCAGAAAACAAAGGTGTATGCTGCGCTTTAAATTCGCTGGAACTGATGATGCCATCAATAACGTCGCGCCGTCGCATGGAGCCACGTCCAAGCTCAGTCAGGTAACTCTGTAATCCAGCGCCATCGGGCTTGCGACCTAGTAGCATTGCAAATGCCGCGTTTACAAAATCTTTATGACTTACGGTTGACTGCAAATAGCGGTTGGAAAATTCATCGGAATCAACCAACGCAAGCATAAACGCCTGGATTGGCATACCTTCAGTAATTTGGCGGCCCCAATCGGTGGCACCTTGGCCGTCCGGGTGTCGTCCAAGTAGCAAGCAATAAGCATAGCCGACTTGGTCCATGTGCATAGCGTCCTGCGACTTAAACGACTCGAGCCCGCAACTCCTCTGCACAATCGTATTCCCAGCGGCGAGAGCTATTTTTACGGCCGTATAAGCCGGCTTCTTGTCGCTATCGGTCCAACCGCTCCCACTGTCGGATTTTACTTGGGCCACGAGTCCCATGACGGCTTCAAAATCAGGTGCCCAATATGGCTCGTCCAGAAGTTCATAAACAAACGCAGCTTCAATGTTGAATCGTCCTTGCCACTGGCGAAACTTCTCAATGAGAGATTTAATGCCCTGCGCCTGAGCATCACGCCCATCACGGCTCCCATAAGCATGATTGAATTCTGTAATCCAGATCGGTCGCTTAAAGTTCGCGATACGCTCAAGTATCCACTCTGGATCCTGCTGGTACGCGTGCCAGACAGAAATATCCCACTTGATCCCGTCCTGCTCCATCCGCTGAAACGCGCCAACATGTCCCCATCCGGCTGTACCAATTGCCTTCTTTAGCTTCGGATCAATCGACACCACACCATCAGATAATCCCTTGAGTACGGCGCTCACCTTTTTCCATCGCTCTCCGTGATAATCGAGTATGCCGACGCCGCTGGCTGGCCCATTAGAGCACGGATACTGCTTGCCATCGTCCTGTGCCTCACAGGGCTGCAAAATGGCAAAATTTTCAAGCTCGTTACCGAGTTCCCATGTCTTGATCACATGCTTCAATGCAGACACGAGCGTAACGGCGAAGTTAAAAGACTTTGCGTACAGTGCGTCAGAACTGTCGCGCTTCAGGTCCAGCCCCGGCGTTAGAACCGGCAGAATATCAATGCCGCGTTCACGACCAAGTGCTGCGAGATCTGATAGACCGCGAATCGAGTCAATCGAACTAACATTCACTCGGTATGATCGCATCCCAAGGTCTTTGACCAAATCAAGTTGACGTTGCAGCGAGACACCAGGATACGCCGTAAAGGGATGTCCATTGATGCCCCAAAGTAGATCCGCTGCGCGCACGCTATGTGCTGCCGTTACGAAGAAAAGTAAAACTGCAATCCATAGCCGCCACCGCAGCATCGAAATAATCGAGAATAGGAAGCGCTTGCCAAGCATGTGGAGGTCTCCTGCGTGTCGTCATGCGTCTGCCCGAAACAACAGTTCCTCGGACCAATGCCGTCGGCAATGCCAACCAAGGCAGTACGTGGCAGATACTTCGGACAATCCCCCTCGTCAGTCGACCGAAGGATGTACGCCGCGCTACGCCATTTGATGCTGGGTCGCACTGCTTAGTTTCACGATACTAGTCGTAGCTCGATCCAGGTTGCGTGACGGTCGTGGGGTTTTTCGGTCATCATGCAACGTGAGCAAATGAATGGCGTTGAGGCATGGCAAAATGCATAATGTGTCCGCGCATGAGTTGAGCGTGTGGGTGGACCCAGATTGCGGCTCGTCGTTCTTGCGGCAGCTGTATGGTGTTACCTGGAGCACGATCGGCGCGCCTGACTTAATTTATCTGATACCAGAGCTATGCCGCCCAGACGTAATGCGGGAAGAGGGTGCGATCAAACTTCTAAATCGTCTCGAAGGTATAAAATTTGCGACAGCAGAAAACGAAGTGATTATCAAGCGGATGGTAGAGCGACTCGAGGCATTGAACGCTCCACGGCAACAGAACATCCAGCGCCAATTTGTGACCGTAACATTAAATCTTGCAATTGAGGCATCGATGGTCGCGGCGTTCAATAGTGGATACATTTTTGCAGAGCATGCCTACGCTCACGAAACTTTGTCCGCTGCGGCCTGGCTAGGTTTACTCGGCGCACGACGCAAAGCGGTGTTGCCCTGGGCACTCGCGGAGGCAATAGAGAATATTGCATCGACGTTTCCCAAGATGGATCCGGACGACTTGATATCGATTGAGCAATGCGCACGGCAGGCTCAGCGAACATCACAACCCGGTATGATCGAGTTGCATGGTTGTAAAATGGTGTCACCATCAATAGAGAGAAGGTCTGACGCCACTGGCAAGCAACAAAGCTTAGGCTTGCGAAGCACGTTGTCCGAAACGTCGATTCAGTCGGTGCGCCGATGATGCAGGATCGAAGCGCACCTCCAACGGGACATATTGCTAGAGCTCACGAGTCGGTTGTGAATTCAGACACAGTATCGTCCGCGGTTATCAAACGCTTTTTGCGGCGATACATTGGTACGATCGTGGCTGTTGCATTCCTAGGCGCTCTAGTAGCAATGATCTATGCGTGGATGGCCACATCAATTTATAGCGCCAAGGCACAGATACTTATCGAAAGTCGATTGCCACAGGCGCTCCGCGAACAGCTCGGCGAGGCGGGAATTGCTTTAGATAGCCCTGCAATTGAGAGTCAAATAGCTCTATTGCGATCCGGAAAGATCGCGTCGGACGTCATCGCAAAGTTGGACTTGGAGAAAGACGCAGAATTTGGCGGACAGTCAGTCAATAAAGGTTGGTTGCGTTCGATAACGGCGTGGCGTGCGCGACCAGTGGTCGAGAAAACATCGGGCAACACGATAGCACTGCATGAAGCCGCAGTTGCAAGTCTTCAAAGCCAGATCGATATTCGCAGATACGGGCTGTCGTATGTCCTTGACGTCGCGGTGAGCTCGCGCGATCCGGAAAAATCTGCAAAAATAGTCAATGCGCTGACTGATGCATATATGGCCGATCAATTGAATCTAAAGATCGACGCCGCGCGCCAAGCAAGTGATTGGCGCGAGGAACAAATTGTGCGCTTGCGAACTCAAATGAATAAGGCGTCGCGAGCAGTTCAAGAATACAAAGCACGGCGTGACTATCGATTGCCGCCAAAGATTGAGGAGGCATCTCACCAGGGTGTTAATCCTTCGATCCTTCAGTCAGATGCCGGTAAAGAAGTCGGCAGCGGTCGGCGAGATGCTGTGTCGCTTGAGGAGTTGGAAGTATCGGCTTCAGCGTACCGCAAAATATACGAGAACAACCTTCAGGCCCACGCTGACGCCGTGCTTCGACAGACACTTCAGTTTACCAACGCGCGCGTCATCACGCCAGCTTCGACGCCACTCACGCCAACATTCCCTCGTTCGCGAATTCTAGCAATCGTCGGAGCGCTCGTCGGTGGGATGCTCGGTCTCGGCGTGTGCGTAATCAGGCACATCTTTGATGAAACCATTAAGACAGCCGCCGAAGTTGAGTTGACGGATACTATCGAGCTGATCGGAAATATCCCAGCTATTGAATTGACGCGGCCCCTCGTTCGGCACGTCATGATCAACCGTCCACATTTGACTAACCAAACGATGCCTATGTCGGTGTTAAAGTATACGCCACTTGTCGCCCAGTCGAATGTGTGTAGATCGCTACACGAATTATTGAAACCGCTCAATCTCTACCGCCAAACATCGTCAGGCACAATTATAGGACTCACGGCGATTGGTACATCAGCTGCTCGCAGTATGATTGCGGGTGGTATTGCTGGAGCTGCTAGCCACTCTGGTAAACGCGTCCTGCTTGTTGACCTTGATCTTGCCAATCGGACAATCTCACGACTGCTGAAGCCAGACGCGACAGGTGGCATATTTGAGGTCTTGAACAACAGCTCCAACATCGATGACGCTGTAATATCGGGCGATTGGCGAGCGGCAGATATACTGCCAGCGAGTGCCAATACGGTGAAAGCAGGCGAGCAGTTCGCGAACGTGGACTCAACTCTGTCAGCTGTCATTGCAAAGTTGAAGAACCGCTACGATCTAATTATTGCCGATCTTCCGAATGCCACTGACGCGCGCAATGAGTTGATGACGCTCGCACCTTTAATGGACGAGGTTGTGTGCATTATCGAATGCGGGGTAGCGACGCCTGAAAGTCTAAAACGGAGTTTGAAGATCGTGAGAAGCGCAGGCGTTGAACCTTTTGGGGCAATTATTTATGCAAGCGACGATGTATCAATTTGAATTTCTGAACGTCGAGTTTTCACGCGGCCGTCGATGTGCTCGTATCGGTTAAAATGGCTAGCAAAGCCGACTTGTCGCGGGCCGCCCGCAATTTCTTGACTAACTTCGCATCCCGCATCGCGCGGCTGATGCAGGCAAGAGCCTTCAAATGGTCCGCACCCGACAACTCCGGAGCGACAATCAAGAATACTAAATCAACCGGTTCGCCGTCCACGGAGTCGAACGGAATCGCAGTTGCCAGTCGCGCGAATACGACCACCAACGCGTCAGCGTCAGCAAGTCGACAATGCGGAATCGCTATTCCTCGCCCAACGCCAGTAGCGCCGAGGCGCTCGCGTTGCAGCAAAGCCTCGAAGATAACCCGTTGTGGTATCTTGCTCTCGCGAGCCGCAACGTCCGCGAGATCATGCAGAAGTTGCTTTTTTGATCTTGATTTAAGTTCGGCGAGGACTCCCGATGGCCTCACGAGTGACTTCAATTCCATGATACAAGTCAGTCCTTGTGCGATGTCAGCCTCTGGGCCCATTTGGCAGCATGCATGCGTTATATCGGTGCTAAATCTGCAAGCTTCCTGGTACCTTGACCTGCCTCAAACGCAAGCCAGACGGCCGCAACCTGCAATCGATCAAAGGAGTACCGCCACGACACAAGCCAATCCTGTAAACTGACCAGCAACGGTTTGCACTTAACAAAAGCGTGGCATTATTATCGACCAATACCTAGTTGAACCGCGTACAGGTGTCAATTTCCGATTGCGATCGTAATGGAGTCCCAAAGGTGCACCGACCGTTATGCAGTTTGGCCCCAGTTCAGGCACTTATTTTTTGTGGGGCATGTAGCCGTGCCAACATTTGCTTTTCCCGTCGACGCTGCACGGATGATGAAATTTTGAGCGCTTCGCGATATTTGGCAATAGTTCTGCGCGCAATATCGATTCCATCATCCTTCAAGCGTTCGACGAGCTTGTCGTCAGATAATATATCAGAAATGCTCTCAGCGTCGACGAGTTGTTTGATGCGATGTCGGACACTCTCGGACGAATGAGCACTGTTCTCAGCGTCTGACGCCGAAATTGCCGAAGTGAAGAAGTACTTCAATTCAAAAATGCCACGCGGTGTTGCCACATACTTATTGGATGTAACGCGGCTTACGGTCGATTCGTGCATCTTGATCTTATCAGCTACTGTCTTGAGATTTAGCGGCCGCAAGTGCTGAACACCGTGGGTTAAAAATCCGTCTTGCTGGCGCACGATTTCTTCCGCGACTTTGAGTATCGTCCGAGCGCGTTGATCAAGACTTTTAACTAACCAATTCGCGCTCTGGAGGCAGTCAAACAAATATGTCTTGTCCTTTTCAGTGCCAACAGTCTTCGATACGAGCGTATAGTAGGATCTGTTCACCAACACTCTTGGCAACGTCTCAGTATTGAGCTCGATATGCCAGCTGCCATCCCGCGCGGGGCGCACGAAAACGTCAGGTACAACCGGCTGAATAGGCGTACTCCCAAATTTCAGGCCGGGCTTAGGATCTAGCGAACGAATCTCGGCGATCATTTCGACGAGTTCATCTTGTTCCACGTCGACCGCACGTTTGAGAGCGGCGATATTGTGTGACGCCAATAAATGGAGATTCGCCAACAGTTTCGAGATAATTGGATCGAAGCGATTCTGGTCTCGGAGCTGCGCGGCCAAACATTCGCTCAATGTCCGCGCGCAAACGCCGGGCGGGTCCATTGTCTGCAATGTTAGCAGCACGCGTTCTACGTGAGCGAGCGACGTCCCAAGCTTATCGGCCAGGCCCTCGAAATCGCCGCGTACATATCCAGCTTCGTCAACCATATCGATCAGATGTTGCCCGATCAAAAAATCTGCAGGCGACCGAAGTTGCACGCCGGCTTGGGAGAGCAAATGATCTCTCAGCGACAGTTCAGCGGCAACATAACTTTCGAGATTGAAATTTTCCTCATCGAACGAACCACCGTTGGCCGATGACTGCGTAGCGTACAGCCCGTCGCCAGTGCCGCCGCCGATCAAGCTACTGGCAGACGTTAATGCATCTCCTGAACTGATATCGCGCGCGCTTGCATCAGGGCAGATCGTCTCAATGTCAGCGTCGATACTTTCGCTGCCTATTGTGTCTGACCGTGCCAATTCTGTCGCCACATCAGTTGACGACACATCTTCAAAATTCTTGTCGTCCGCAAAATCGATTTCAGGCCCAACCTGATTGTCAACAGTTGGAGTTAGGTACTCATCATCTGCTCCGTCGTGCTCTAGCAACGGATTTCGCTCCATTTCTGTTTCAACATATGCAGCCAGTTCGATGTTCGAAAGCTGCAACAGGCGAATGGCCTGCTGCAACTGTGGTGTCATCACCAGCTGCTGGCCCTGTCGAAACTCGAGTTTTGTTGAAAGTGCCATAGGTTAATTTACACATTCACATGGTTGTCGGATGTACTTACCGATACCTTTACGCGAGGACATTTAATCGAACATGTTACCGAGGTAGACCCTACGAACATCTTCGTTCTGTATGATTTCCTCCGGGTTACCATGTGTAAGAACTTGACCATCGGCTATGACATAGGCTCGATCAACAAGACTTAACGTTTCACGAACATTATGATCCGTAATGAGAACGCCAATGCCCCTATGCGTAAGATGGCGAACCAGATCCTGAATGTCGCCGACGGCTAAAGGGTCGATACCGGCGAAAGGTTCGTCCAGCAACATAAACGACGGATTGGACGCGAGGGCACGGGCAATTTCACAACGTCGTCGCTCACCACCCGACAGCGCAATAGAAGCGCTCTTTCGCAGTTTCGTGATTTTGAATTCCTCTAGCAGGCTATCGAGTTTTTCTTTGCGTGCTCGCCGATTAGGTTCCGACAACTCAAGCACAGCCATGATGTTTTGCTCAACCGTCAGCCCCCGAAAGATTGAAGCCTCCTGCGGCAGGTAACCAATGCCAAGCCGCGCGCGCCGGTACATAGGCAATCGTGTCACGTCGAGGCCGTCAATTGTGACCCGCCCCTGATCTGCAGGAACCAAGCCTGTAATCATGTAAAATGTTGTCGTCTTGCCCGCGCCGTTAGGTCCAAGCAGGCCCACCGACTCGCCGCGTCCCACCGACAAGCTCACCCCCTTCACCACCTGTCGACCTCGATACGCTTTCTTAACCTCGAAGACCGTTAAAACCCCCTTGCCGCCCGAAGCAGTCATTGGGTCACGCGCATCGACGCCGTGAGCTAGCCGAGGTGCCGGCGCAGTACCACGCACAGTTGGTAACGACGGCGGTTGGCCGTAACGACGACCCGTGGGGCCATCGTGCCCACCATTTTGTGCAGGCCGTCGCGGCGGCGGAGCGGCAGGTTTAGATTTGAAAAATCGCAACATTGAGTTTTCATCTGGTGTTAAAGTGGATCTTTAAACAAGCGTTTTTGATCAGTTGCCCCGATACACTGGGCTCGGGCTCGTTGAAGGTTGCCAACCTTGTGTTGTGGTCCGTTTGGATGCGTCGGATTTCACTTGCCCCTCCGAGCCGGTCTTTGTGCGTTGCTCATTCGCGTTCTTCAGTTGCTCAGGATACAGAACCGCACAGGGTTGGCCTGTGCTTGAGCGACACGCATTGCCGTCCGGCTGCGGTGGCGGTGCAATTCCAGCCTTAGCGCTAATGCTCTGCTGTGCAGCTGTTGGTGGCGAAGCATTGACGTGTGGTCCTGAACGATCAGTCTCAATGCGCGCCTCGCCACTCTTGAGATCAATCTTCAGTCGCGTGCCGTGCGTGATGTTGGGCCCTTGCTGCAGTGTGACGCCCGCCTTGCCAGACATAACAACAGTATTGGCTTTCATATCGAAAAGCGCATTGTCGCCGATCGCTTCCTGACCGTCCTTCGAGCGGATACTGGTGCCGCCACGGGTCTCGATCTTGCTGATTTGCGCTCCAACTCCCTTGGTTAAGGACTCATCTGTAGCCACGCGCTGCATTAGGCCCGTTTGACCGGAGTAAAACACGTTGAGCTCGCTGGTTTGCACATGGAATTCACCTTGTCGCGCGTTGACAGCACCGCGAAAGACCGCCGTCTTAATTGTATCATTGACGTCAAGCGTATCTGCATCGATATCCATCGGCGCATTTGGATCGCTCCGAAACGCGCCAAAACCGCCACCAATAGTTTCGGCGTCTGGCTTTGGTTTTACCCCAGCAGGTCGAATGTCTGCGCCCTGATAAAATGTCGTCGCAATACGGCCCGCTGGTCGGTCCCCATTCGCGGGGTTATCTAGTCGGCTACGCCCGTGCTTGCGGTCGACCGCCAATCGGCCACCGCGCAACACATTGCGGCCTTGCGTAACCTCAACATTCCCTTGGAGCAATGCACTGTCAGCTTTTACATCGAAATCTGCACTATCAGCAATCACGCGCCGATCTGTCGACGTCATGACAACGGCCTCTCGGGCCGACAATTTTGTAAGCTCAGTACCGCTAGTATCTGCTCCCGGCATAACTACCTTTGGAAGCCCTCCAGTACTTGCCGGCGTCGACATATTTACGCCTGTCTTGCTCTCATACGTAACGTGTAACTGAGAGCTCCGCAGTTGCGTGTCCCCTTGCAGGGCGATAACACCACCGGTGAACGCAGCCGTCAGCGCCATATCGTCAATGTCAAAGCGCTGGGACTTTATATCGATCGGTTGCTTCGGATCGCCCCCCAGTCCAATCTGTGGTCGCGTACCATTTGAAGTCGGCGTTTGCACTAACCGCAAGGCGACATCCCCGGTAAACGTGCCCCGTTTCTTTTCTGTCCAAAGGTCCATGGTGCGGGCCGTCAACGAGCCCGTCGGCATCTCCGCAGTGAGCGCATCGTTACTCACCACGCGATGCTCTTTGTTGTAAACAGTCGCGGTTTTTAGTCGCGCCTTCATGCCGGAGGACGTATCTACCTGCACGCCGTCAAACAATACCATCTCGCCTTTATCGCGTTCAAGCGTACCGCGCCCAGCCTTAAGCACAGTCTTCACGCCACTAGCCTGCACAAGCTCGCCGTCGATACCGTCAAGTTTGATTGGACCCGTCATCGACAAATCAACAGCAGCCTCGCGAGCCTTGACGACATATTTACCGTCATCCTTGGTGACGCCGAAATACGTCGGATTTTTCATTTTCAGGTCGTCGGCAGTGATTTGAACTTGGCCTGGTTTAAGTGTCCCTGATCCAAGTTTGAACTGAGACTGCAAAATGACAGCATAAAATCCGAGACCACTAATGGCGAGAAGCGGAAATAGGACGCGCAGTATTCGCACCATGATCGTATGGCGACGAGCTGCCCGAAACGCTGCGACCCGCTGCGCCAAAGCGGCACCAGCGCCTCGGAGGTTCCGACGGCCGTGGTCCACAGTAGGGGACTGAGAGGGCATGAAAGTGTGACTATTCCCAACGGCTTGTGCATCAACGTAGCGCTCAGGCCGCAAAAGGCCGCCGACCCGAACACATTACGCTTATCAGGACCAATTTGGGTGACAATAGGACTTGTGCGCAAGTCTCATGCCAACTTCTGCACATTAATGCGAGAATATGTCCATGTCGTCAAAACCAGCCAAATCCATATGAGCCCGTATCGGCAGATAGCCAAAACTCGCCTCAGCCAGTGCTGTTCGCCCTTCGCGAGCCAGCATCATATCAAGCCTGGCTTTGAGGGAATGCAAGTGCAACACGTCAGACGCTGCATATGCCTGCTGCGCATCGGAAAGCGTTGTTGCCGCCCAATCTGAGCTTTGTTGTTGCTTCGACAAATCGACCGAAAGCAACTCCGCACATAGATCTTTCAAGCCATGTCGGTCTGTGTAGGTTCGAGCAAGCTTCGATGCAATTTTCGTACAGTATATGGGATTTGTTTCTACCTTCAGATGTTTAGCAAAAACGGCAATATCAAAACGCGCAAAGTGAAAAATTTTAAGCGTCTGAGGATCTGAGAGGAGAGCAACCAATCGTTGCGGCATTGCCCCTGGTCGGATTTGCACCAAATGCGCCACGCCATCTCCGCCAGAGAGCTGCACCAAGCAAAGGCGGTCACGATGCGGCTTGAGGCCCAGGGTTTCGCTGTCAACTGCAACACCGTTCGGAAACGCCAATCCCGCCGGAAGATCACCCGTATGGAGATGAATGGTGGTCGACATAGTCACTCCTCGTTAAACTGCGGCTGCCAGAAGTCATCTAGCCCGTGCGCGCAACGCATGCCGCAACAATGCAAGAAAATCGAGTGCGAAGTGAAAATCGGCAGCAACTCAGGGATAACCCTTGATCGGCCAAGATAGCCCATGCAGCCAGTAATAATGAGACCGCAAATGTCAACGCGCGATAGCATCTTATATCGTCCGAAAAATTCGTACAAAAAGACGTATCCTTTTGATGTTAAAATATTTTTTACACAGGCGACGAATAAAAAATTCTAATTATACCTCACGAGAACAGTGCAGAAATCTGTTCGAATTCGAAACCAAGGCGGCCAGATCGCTCGAATTTTAGCAAGTGGGGTCGATTGAGCTTGACAACCTTTGGTTGTTTCGATGCTTTGCCAAAGGAAAGCAAACATTAGGCAAGCGGTTCGCCTGCCCACACATTGCGACCGTTTTCGAAGCGCAGCTCGTTCGCGGGAGTAAGGTCTGAGCAACAACAATCGGGCCGCCGTCGCAGAAGCATCGCGACCAGTGACAGTCTCCTCAACAGTTCTTAAAGACCGCACTCTAGACCGCTAGACGAAGCAGCAAATGTATTGCCGCCTTGGTTTGGTCGGTCACAACGCGGATTGCAGCGAAAAACTGGCCCTGCACCGGATCACCGGTTCAGGGCCGTGGTGCCTGTAAGGCAGCTTAGTTTGCACGCTGCAGTCGCAACTGATCATTGAACATAGGAGCCCGGTTCTGGCGCTCTTCGGCCTGCCGCACTTCGCCGGTGGGCAACTGAATTTCGACCCTTCGTTCAATCAATGTGCCGTCCGCGCGATGAGCGACGATCTTGATGGCAAATGACATCTGGTCGACTGGCGTCTCGATGAGAAGTAATCCAGATTCTGCGCGCCTGATCCATACTGGTAACGGTTGGCCATCGCTCTGCTGGATTGTGTAACCAGTAATACGCTCGCTTCCACTGCGGTTGACCGTGTTGCTGATCTCAACAAACACGCGTCGCTGATGCACAAGCGTGTCGACCACGATTTGCTGCCGTTCGGACGGGTCAACGTCGGGCCCATTGGCCTGCACTCCCATGCGCACGGAGAAGCCGGTCAAGGGTTGGATATCCCATGCCCCACGCAGACCAGGGAACGCGGTCAAGGCGTCATCTGCAAGGCGAGCGAGATCGGTCATGCGCGTGATTGGACCCCGCCAGTCACCTGGGAATCCATGCAGGTTGCTAGCCTGCTCCAGGCGCGACACGCCATTTACGGCTTCGAAAACGATGCCGTCGACGCGCAGATCCACGCCGGGGCTACCGAGTGGCGCAATGGTGTTGACGGCATCCAGGATAATACCATCGATGATCAGCACGTTTGACTGTTCGGGAAGTGACGACGAATCGTACCGACTGTCGACGTCAGGCACGAATGCGGGCACCGGGTTGACGATGATCGTTACCACTGCCGTCGTGGTGGCTCCGTTTCCATCGTCAACCATGACGACGAACACGTCAGAGCCAGAGAACCCGAACTTAGGCACATAATGGAACGAACCATCTGCGTTGACAACCACAAGGCCGTTGGATGGGCCGCTGACCGGCCCACTAAAGACCAACGGGTTTCCGTCGGCGTCGTTTGCGCTGACCTTGCCAGTAACCTTCTCATCCTGCTCAATTTGCAGAGTGATGTTGTCGGCAACAGGCGCGTCGTTTGCGCCAGCAACGCTAATCACGAGCATTGCAGTGTCTGTTCCACCGTTACCGTCGGAAACGGTGTAGGTAATGGTTTCGGTCGCGGTCTCGCCAATGTCGAGGCCGTTGTAGGCGA
>JABFRJ010000184.1 GCA_013141255.1 Hyphomicrobiaceae bacterium | reverse complement strand
GGGCGATTATCGACAATACGCTTGAAGTGGCGGGCGCGTATCTGGAAGAACATGGGCAGATAATTCGCACTGACACTGTTAGCATGGCGAAAGATCTTGATGATGCGGCTGCTGGCCTCAAGGGCGACAAGCGCAAATTCCGCGAACTGGTCTTTACCCAAGCAGCGTTGCGTGATTTGCCGGTCGCATACATCATCGGCGCGGACCGGGTGGTGCAGGTTTCGGCCATTGAAAACGACAAAATCCCCTACGAGGCCCCACCGCCGCAACTCATTGATGCTGCAAACGCGGGGCAAGTGCCGTTGTTGATGCCAACTGATACGCGGTATCGGATTGCGGCTCTGACGCCGCTTAAGAACTACCCGGGCACGTATCTTTATGTGGCGCGCGGCGTCAGCCCAAAGGTGGTGCGGCACGTGCGTCGTGCCGAAGAGGGCGTGGCGGAATATGCGCGGCTGCGGCAAGCCAGTGGGCGGCTTAAGTTCATTCACGGGTTGATGTACACAATGACAGCGCTGACTGCGCTGACGAGTGCGATCTGGGTGGGCTTGCGATTTGCATCAGGCTTGGTGGCGCCGATGCGGCGCTTGATTGCTGCGTCGCAGACGGTGGCGCGCGGTGATCTGTCCGTTGAATTACCGATTTACCGCGGCGAAGGGGATCTCCGGCGATTGTCGCAGAATTTCAATCATATGACGCGGCAATTAGAGCGCCAACGGTCGGACCTGGTCAATGCGAACGGTCAATTGAACGAACGACGACGTGTGATGGAGGCCGTGCTGGCAGGCGTGTCGGCAGGGGTGCTCGGGCTTGATCCCTCGGGACGCATAACGCTGGCGAACAAGAGCGCTGAAACGCTACTTGGGCGAGCGCAGGATTCGCTCGTTGGAAAACTGTTGGGTGAAGCGGTGCCGGAATTCGGATCATTGATTGGTGGTGGTGTGGATGGCGGTCGACGCAAGCCGCAGCCGGAAGTTGGCGTCGAGGTCAACGGTGTTGAGCGGACCTTTGCCGTTCGGTTGACGCGGGAGGTGCAAGGCGAGGATGATTTTGGATCGGTTCTCACATTCGATGACGTAACGGATTTGGTGTCGGCGCAGCGGACGAGTGCCTGGGCGGACATTGCCCGGCGTATCGCGCACGAAATCAAGAATCCGCTCACGCCGATACAACTATCTGCTGAACGACTGAAGCGCAAGTATAGCCACGTCATCAAGGAGGATCGCGAGGTGTTTGATAAATGCACCGATACGATCATTCGGCAGGTGGGGGATGTGGCGCGGATGGTGGACGAGTTCTCGTCGTTCGCTCGTATGCCGACGGCGGAATTGGCCGAAATGGATTTGCGTGAAGCGGTGCGTGATCCGGTGACTTTGTTTGAGCATGGGCAAAATATTGATCTCAAATTGACACAAGCGAGCGAGGCCATCCCTATGCTGGCGGATCGGCGCCTCCTGTCGCAGGCGCTAACAAATCTGATCAAAAACGCCTGCGAAAGTGTGCAGGCGGTACTCGATAGTTCCGATAGGCCGGCGGATTTCAAGGGGCGGGTTGATGTGCAGGTCTCGCGACAAGGTGATACGGCATTGATTGAGATCATCGACAATGGATTGGGTTTGCCGAAGCAAGGCCGGTCGCGATTGCTGGAACCGTATGTGACAACGAAGGGGGCCAAGGGGACGGGGCTTGGTCTTGCCATCGTGCAGAAGATTGTCGAGAGCCACGGCGGTACACTGGTGCTTGATGATGCGCCTGTCACGGCTGAGCGGTCACGGGGGGCGCTGGTGCGCATTTCTTTGCCGACACACGAGCCTAGCGTGCTGCAGACGGGGCAGCCGCGACGCGCGAGGGTGGCCTCATGATGCCGTAAAGTTTGTTTTAGATTTCCCCCAAAGACTTCAACAATAAAAACACCGCCCACAAGGAGTAGATCCCATGGCAGCTGATATCCTGATCGTCGATGACGAGGCTGATATTCGTGAACTCGTTGCCGGCATTCTGGAAGACGAGGGGCATCGCACGCGTCTCGCGCGGGATTCCGATGAAGCGCTGAAGGCAATTGAAGAACGGCGTCCACATCTGGTTATTCTGGATATCTGGTTGCAAGGCTCACGGCTTGATGGGCTCGAAGTGCTGAACATTATCAAGAAGGCGCATCCGGATTTGCCGGTTGTGATCATCTCGGGCCACGGCAACATCGAAACGGCGGTGACTGCGATCCGACGGGGAGCTTACGATTATATCGAGAAGCCGTTCAAAGCGGATCGGTTGTTGCTGGTGACGTTGCGCTCGCTGGAAGCTTCTAAGCTACAGCGCGAAGTGAAACATCTGCGTGAGCGGTCGTCGGTGTCGGTCGATATGATCGGCAATTCGGCAGCAATCAATCAATTGCGCTCGGCGATTGAGCGGTTGGCACCAACGAATAGTCGCATCATGATCCGGGGCTCGGCGGGGACGGGCAAGGAAATGGCGGCGCGATTGCTGCATCAGAAATCGTTGCGTAAGGATGGACCGTTTGTGGTGCTGAACGCGGCGGCGATGGTGCCGGATCGGGTGGAAGAGGAATTGTTTGGAACTGAAGACGTATCGGGGCCGCGGAAGGTTGGCGCGCTTGAGGAAGCCCACGGCGGCACACTCTATATCGACGAAGTGGCGGATATGCCGCTTGAGACGCAGAGCAAAGTCTTGCGGGTGCTGGTTGAGCAAAAGTTTTTGCGCGTCGGTGGCGCCCAGAAGGTTTCTGTCGATGTGCGGGTGGTGTCATCGACGAGTCGTGATCTGGAGCGGGAGATGCAAGATGGGCGCTTTCGCGAGGATCTCTATCACAGGCTGAACGTGGTGCCGTTGCGGGTGCCGAGTTTGGCTGAACGACGCGACGATATTCCAGCACTGATCCAGCATTTCGTGCAAGGTCTGGCGCAGTCGTCGGGCCTGGCACCGCGAAAGATTGGCGAGGATGCCATTGCAGTCCTGCAGACGCACGATTGGACCGGCAACGTGCGCGAATTGCGCAATAATATCGAGCGGTTGATGATTTTGTCGTCAGGTGAGCCCGATCAGGCCATCACCGCCGATATGTTGCCCAATGAAATTGGCTCTAACGTGCCACTACCACTGAATGGTGGGACTGAGCACCTGATGTCGCTCCCGCTCAGAGAGGCGCGCGAAATATTCGAACGCGAGTATCTATTGGCGCAAATCAATCGTTTCGGCGGCAACATCTCGCGGACGGCGGAATTTGTTGGCATGGAGCGGTCGGCGTTGCATCGGAAGCTCCGGGCGCTGGGCGTTTCGTCAGATCAGCGGACAGGTATGCCGCCGGCAGCGTGATTTTTTGTGTTTGACGTTTAACGCAGGCACAGTCTCCCGTAATTAAAGGTTGGCCGATGACGCGCACCGTATATGTAAATGGACAATATCTGCCTTGGGGGCAGGCGGCGGTGCATGCGGAGGACCGTGGCTTTCAATTCGGTGACGCGGTTTATGAAGTGTGCGAGGTGCGCGACGGGCATCTGATCGACGAGACGCGGCACATGGATCGACTTGAACGCTCGCTGGGTGAGCTGAAAATACCGTTGCCTATGGCGCGGACCGCTTGGGCGCGGGTGATGCGCGAAACGATCCGACGCAATCGGGTGCGAGACGGATCGGTTTATCTACAAGTTAGCCGAGGGGCACGGCCACGAGATTTTTTGATCTCTGATGCGGTGGATATGGTGCCGACGGTGGTTTGCGTGGCACGGTCGGCAAATCGGGCCAAGCTTGAAGCAGCGGCAATTGTGGGCATTGGGGTGCGTAGTGTGCCTGACATGCGCTGGGGGCGGTGTGATATCAAGACGGTGATGTTGCTGCCTGCCACGATGGCAAAGGAGCAGGCGAAAGAAATTGGCGCTAAGGAGGCGTGGCTTTTCGATGAGAAGGGCTTCGTGACCGAAGGCGCGTCGTCAAATGCTTGGATCGTGGATAGTGCTGGGAAATTGGTGACGCGGCCAGCGAGTACAGAGATTTTACGCGGTGTGACGCGAACGACATTGATCGATCTTTTGAAACGGGATGGCATTGAGTTGGTGGAGCGGGCGTTTACCGTGGCTGAGGCGAAGGCTGCACGCGAGGCATTTACAACTTCGGCGACGGCATTGGTGACACCGGTTGTGCGGATTGATGATAGTGCGATCGGAAATGGGGCGCCGGGGATGTTAACGCTTAAATTGCGGAGCCATTTTCACGAGGTCGCTGAGGCGGCGGCGCTGTAAGTGACGGATTTGGCCCTAAAGTTTAGTCTGGCGGGTCCTGTGCTTGGCTGAAAAGTCTTGTCTCGGTCGGAAAATTGCCGTCAATTGTCGGCACACAGGGCTGGTATTGCCTACCGGCCCCAAGAAAAACCAAGATAAGACGCCGGGGCAAACTCAAATGGCAGAACGTGTGCAGAGCTTACAGGATACTTTTCTCAATCATGTCCGTAAGCAAAAGATTCCTCTGACGATATTTTTGATCAATGGGGTGAAGTTGCAGGGCATCGTAACGTGGTTCGATAATTTCTGCGTGCTGTTGCGGCGCGACGGTCATTCGCAGCTCGTTTACAAACATGCAATTTCGACAATCATGCCGGGGCAACCGGTCAATCTAATGGATGAAACTGGCGTCATCGAAAAGGACCCGGCGTAAACTGACCGATCAGGATAATTTCCCCGACGACGTAGATCCTGGTGCTGAAGATGGCGATGACGCAGTCGCGTCGACGCGGAAAAAGCGCGTCTATGATCCTGCGAACATCGAAGGGCGGTCGTTCGGCACGCACGCGATTGTGGTGGTGCCGCAACCGCCGAAGGGTCGTCGATTTGCCGATCCCACCAACCGGGTTGACGACGCGCCGGCGTTGCCGCCGCTGCATGCGCCGGAGGATCGCTTGGAGGAAGCGGTTGGGCTTGCGCGCGCGATTGACCTTGATGTGAAGCAAGGGTTGATCGTTGCTTTGCCGGATCCGAAGCCGGGCTTGTTGCTGGGCAAGGGCAAGGTCGAGGAGATCAAGGGGTTGGTCGAGACGCATGATGCGGGGCTCGTCATCGTTGATCATCCGTTGTCGCCAGTGCAGCAGCGGAACTTGGAAAAGGCGTGGGGGGCGAAGGTGCTGGATCGCACCGGGCTCATCTTGGAAATTTTCGGTCGGCGGGCCGCTACACGGGAAGGGCGACTACAAGTCGAACTGGCGCATTTGCAGTATCAGCGCGGGCGTTTGGTGAGATCGTGGACCCATTTGGAACGACAGCGCGGAGGCGCAGGCTTCCTCGGCGGCCCTGGTGAGCGGCAGCTGGAGCTTGATAAACGGATGCTGCAGCAGCGCATCGAAGCAATTCAGAAAGATTTGGAAAAGGTTGTCCGCACGCGCGAAGTCAACCGCGCCCAGCGCGAGCGTGTGCCCTATCCGACGGTGGCGCTGGTTGGTTACACGAATGCGGGGAAGTCGACGCTGTTTAATGCGCTGACGGGGGCAAACGTACTGGCGCAGGATCAGGTGTTCGCGACGCTTGATCCGACGCTGAGGGAAATTCGGTTGCCGTCGAAGCGGCGGATCATTGTGTCGGATACGGTGGGGTTTATTTCGGATTTACCGACGACGCTGGTGGCGGCGTTCCGCGCGACGTTGGAAGAGGTGATCGAAGCGGACTTAGTGCTGCATGTGCGTGACATCGCGCATATCGAGAGTGACAATCAGGCGGCGGACGTGGGGCGCGTGCTCTATGATCTTGGTATTGATGTGCGGCGCGACGAAGCGGCTGTGCTGGAGGTTTGGAACAAGATTGATCGGCTCGCTGATGACGGGCTTGATATGCGGCGGCGGGAAGCCGAGCGCACGGTGAAGGCGCCGCAACTGGTGTCGGCGATCACGGGCGCTGGTATTGCGGGCTTGTTGCAGCGCATCGACGAGCTATTGGGTGCGGCTGAGGACACGATTGAAGTTGTCGTTCCGGCTGCGGCTGGAGCGTTGCTGCATTGGTTGCATGAGAATACAGCGGTGCAGGCGCGGGCGACACTGGACGATGGCGCGCAGGCGATCACGCTCCGTATCGGCAAGGAC
>JABFRJ010000454.1 GCA_013141255.1 Hyphomicrobiaceae bacterium | reverse complement strand
TTCGCCTATCCGGTGCGCGCGCCTGAGGGTGCGCCCGAGCTTTTCACCCCCTCGCCATAGCGCGAGTTGGATGGGTGATGCTCATCGTTGGAAAGTATTCTTACGTGAAAGACGTGACATTTGACTCTCTTGGGCTGCCGCCCGACGTTCTGAAAGCGCTGACCGAAACCGGCTATACCGTGCCGACCCCGATCCAGGCGCAATCAATCCCGGCCCTGATGAAGGGTAACGACCTGCTCGGCCTCGCTGAAACCGGCTCAGGCAAAACGGCGGCGTTCGCGCTGCCGCTGCTATCGATGTTGGCCACTAGTGGTACGCCGCGTTTGCCAAAATCGACGCGTGCATTGATCTTGGCGCCGACGCGTGAACTCGCCATCCAGATTGGCGACAGCATGCGTGAATACGGCAAGTATCTCGGATTCAAATACTGCATGATTTATGGTGGCGTTGGCATCTCGCCACAGGTGCGCACGATGGTGACCGGTGTTGATGTGCTGGTTGCGACGCCTGGTCGCTTGCTCGACCTGATGAATAATCGCGCGGTCAAACTCGATACCGTGACGCACTTTGTGCTCGACGAAGCCGACCGGATGCTCGACATGGGCTTTATCCATGATGTGCGCAAGATCGTTGCGGCGCTACCGAAGGCGCGGCAATCGCTGTTGTTCTCGGCCACTATGCCGGACGATATTTCATCGCTCGCGGCGAAGCTGTTGCGTAATCCTGTGCGGGTGGAAGTGGCGCGGGCGGGGACGCCAGTCGATCGCATCGATCAAAAAGTTTACTACGTGGAAACCGCGAAGAAGCGTGCAGCGCTGGCTGCGTTGCTGAAAGATCCAGCGCTTGATCGCGTAATCGTGTTCACGCGCACCAAGCGTGGCGCTGACCGCGTGGCGCGTGGTCTGGAATCAGTTGGCGTGATTGCGCATGCGATCCACGGCAACAAGAGCCAGAATGCACGACAGGGCGCGTTGCAGCAGTTCCGCAATGGACGTGCGCGCGTGTTGGTCGCGACCGACATCGCGGCGCGCGGCATCGACATTGACGCCATCAGTCACGTCATCAACTACGAAGTGCCGAATGTGCCAGAATCTTACGTGCACCGCATTGGCCGTACGGCGCGGGCTGGTGCGACGGGGATTGCGATCAGTTTGTGCGCTTCAGATGAGCGGGCCTACATGCGCGACATCGAACGGCTGATGAGCAAAAAAGTGCCGGATGCAGGCGAAATTGAAGGCTTGGCGGAAATGGCCGCGTCGTTGCCAGCTGTGAAGCATCGCTCGGATGATGGCGAAGATAGCAACACGTTTGACCGTTCGCGTGGTCGGGTTGCGCCGCGTCGTTTCCTGCCGCGTGCGCTTGAAAAAGACACCTGGCACGAAGGTAAGAGCTTGCGTCCGGCTGAAGGTCAAGAAGCTGGTCGTGACAGCGGACGTGGTGCAGGTAAGCCGCGCTACAACAGTGGTGATCGGGGTGGTGCGCCGCGTGGCAATGCGCCACGAGGTGATCGTCCAGACGGCGCACGTTCGGCTGGTGGCGGTGATGGACGGCGTGACAATGATCGCCGTGGTGCACGTCCGCCACGGGCTGAAGGCGGTGATCGCTCGCCGCGCGATGCGGGTGGTGAGCGTCCAGCAAGACGCCCTTACGAGGGCGAGAAGCGGACCTTTGATCGGCCACGTGAAGACAGAGTGCGTGAAGACAGAGTGCGTGAAGATAGGCCGCGTGAAGATCGGGCGGCGAGTGCTGAGCGGCCATCGGCGGCGAAGCCTTGGCAGCAGCGCGACGGTGGAGCAGGTGATCGACCTGCGCCCGAGCGTCGTGAACGTCCGGCGGGTGATCGCAACAGTGAGCGCAGTGAGCGTCCGGCACGGGTAAGCCGTGACGGTGAGCGTCCGGTGGGGGAGCGTCGCAATTGGCGCGCTCGCGCAGAGCCTACTGGAGATCGCGGTGGAGATCGGGGTGCTGATCGGGGACCGCGTCGTGACTTCGGTGCGCCGCGTGGTGATCGTCCAAGCGGTGATCGTCCTCATTCGACCCGTCCAAGCGGTGATCGCCCTCGTTCAGATCGTCCGGCTGGCGACCGTCCTGCTTGGCAGAACAAAGGTCCACGTCGTGACGGCGATGCGCCGCGTGGCGATGGTCCACGTAGAGATGCACCTCGTGGTGACGCGCCGCGTGGTGAAGTATCACGTGGCGAAGTTCGGGGGCCGCGTCGTGACTTCGGCAAGAGCGCGGGTGGTGGTGGTGGTGATCGCTATCGCGCGCGTGGTGATGATAAAAGCCGTCAGGCCCGTGAGGGGTTTGATGCGCGCAGACGTCGCCCGGACGAGGAGCGTTCAGGCGCTCCGAAGTCGGATCGCTCGGAAAGCTGAGATAACAACTGGAACTGAATCAAGGGGCCTCGCGGCCCCTTTTTTTGTCGCTGGGCTCATGTTTGGTCGCTGGTCCGTTTTTCGTCGCTGGACAGCGCCTCCGCGCTGGACAACACTCGTGCCCAATCGACGGGCATAACGTCGCTGCGGATAACCAAATGGGAGAGACGATTGGGGGACGCGGTATTGGGTCGGCAAACGGATTTACCGGCGAGCACTGAAATCGCATCTCAAGCAGCGATTGCTATCAATCATCTGTCGCTGCGCTATGGTACAGGGCCTAAGGCTGTCACGGCGCTCGATGATATCGGTTTTTCCGTGCGTGAAGGGGAATTCGTCTCCGTCGTCGGACCGTCGGGTTGTGGAAAGTCGACGCTGCTGAAAATTCTCGCGGGGCTGTTGCCGCCGACCTCAGGATCGGCGTCGCTTAATGGAACTGACATCCAAGGGCCACGCCGTGACATTGGCGTAGTGTTTCAATCGCCGGTGCTCTTTCCGTGGCGCACCGTGCTTGGCAATGTGTTGTTGCCTGCCGATGTGCAGGGGCTCGATAAGGCGGCGATGCGGACGCGCGCGCTCGATCTCGTCAATCTCGTCGGGTTGACGGGATTTGAGGACAGTTATCCGCGTCAACTCTCCGGCGGAATGCAGCAACGCGTCGGTATCATTCGGGCGCTTATTCACGATCCTGCGCTGCTGTTGATGGATGAGCCGTTCGGCGCGCTTGATGCCATGACTCGTGAAAGCATGAACGTCGAACTACAGCGCATCTGGCTTGAAAGCAAAAAAACAGTGCTGTTCATTACGCACTCGACGGCGGAAGCGGTTTTTCTCGCGGACCGCGTGGTGGTGATGACGCCGCGTCCTGGTCGGATTGGCGACGTGTTCGAGGTTGATCTGCCGCGACCGCGACCGCTCGAAGTCATGAATACAGAGAAATTTGGAACTTACGTGCAACGCATCCGACGCGCGCTCAATGCTACGGGCGGGCACGGCGGCGGCCTTGACTGAGGAAAAGCCATGATCAACTTCGTTCTGAGATTGGGATTGATTGGCGCTGTGCTCGGCGTGTGGGAATGGTTGGTCGCCTTTATGCAAGTGCCGACCTACATTCTGCCACCGCCGACGTCGATCTTCCGTGGCCTCGTTAACGGCTTCAGTTCAAACCTCTATCCCGAACATATCATGGTGACGTTAAGCGAGACGTTGCTCGGCTTCGTTTTCGGTACGGTATTGGCGTTCTTTCTCGGCACCATCGTCGCGCTTTCGAAGCGGGTTGAATACTTCCTCTATCCGTTTATCGTGATGTTTCAGGCGATGCCGAAAGTGGCGTTGGCGCCGCTGATTGTGGTGTGGTTTGGCCTGGGGCTCACCTCAAAAGTAATCAATGCGGCGTTGGTCGCGTTCTTTCCGTTGATGGTCAATACCATTGTAGGGCTCAAAAGCGCTGACGAGGATCGCATTAATTTGATGCGGTCGCTGGCGGCTTCTAAGTGGCAAATTTTCTGGATGCTGCGGCTGCCCAATGCGCTACCGTTTATTTTTGCCGGGCTTGAGATTGCGATGATCTTCGCGCTTATCGGTGCGATCGTGGCGGAGTTTGTCGGGGCAGAAAAAGGCCTCGGTATGCTCATTCAAAGCATGAATATCAACATGGATGTGGCGGGACAATTTTCGATCCTGCTCATCTTGTCGATGTTGGGGTTGTTACTCAACGGGACGGTAACTTTCATTCGACGGCGCGTGTTGTTTTGGGATCCAGCGACGCAAGCTGACGGTAAGCTCAACTCAGATAAAGGAGGTGTGTAATGGCTTCGGTGAGAGATTTGGTTGGCGGTGTCGTCGGTGCGGCGACGCTGTGGGCACTGAGTGCAGCAAATGCGAGTGCGCAAGTCGAGACGATCCGCGTCGGCTGGTGCGCGCGCACGATTTCATCGGCTGCTGCACCATTTGCGATTGCTACGAAGTTTGGTTGGTTTGCCAGTGACGGTATCAAGGTGGATTTGGTGCCGCTGCCGGGTTCGGGTGATTGTACGAAATTGACGGCTACCAAGGATGTGATGTTCTCGTTGCCGAGTGCTGAGCCAGTGCTGGTGATCCGTCAGCAGGGTGCCAAGATCAAATTTTTCTACACGGCGTATCAAGCGAATATTTATGGCTTTGCGGTACCAGAAGACAGTCCGATCAAGTCGGTGGCTGATCTTCGAGGCAAGAAAATTGGACTGATCGGCATGGGCTCGGCTGGTGCTATTGTTGCGCGCGCGCTGGTGACGGAAGCGGGGATGGACCCGCAGAAGGACGTTTCGATTGTGGTGGCGGGGGAAGGCGCGCAGACTGCCGCGATGTTGCGTGGCAACCAGATTGATGCGCTATCTCAGTTCGATACGCAGTATGCACTGGTGCAGAATGCTGGCGTGAAGTTGCGGCGGCTCGACCATCCCGGCATCGATAAGTTCCCCTCTAATGGTTTTATTGCGCTCGAAGAGGTGCTGAAAGATAAGCGCAAGCAGGCGATTGCCTTGGCCAAGGGGTATGCGATGGGGACGGCGTGGGCGATGGCAAATCCCGAGGCAGCAGTGCGTGTGCTGTGGGAGGTTTATCCGCAAACGAAATCGACGGGTAAGACGGAAGCCGACGCGATACGCGATGATGTGGCGACGTTGCAGGCGCGCGCCTTGAGCTGGCGGTATGAAAAAGTCGGCGCGACTAAGTTCGGTGAAAATGTCGAGGCCAACTATACGCCCTATATTGCGTGGTTGGTGAAGAACGGTGTGATCAAGGATCTCGTGCCTGCGTCTGACATCATTACCAACGACATGATCGGTGACATCAACACATTTGATCGGGGTAAGGTTGAGGCCGAGGCGAAGGCGTATGTGGCTAAGTAGCTAAGGTTTTTGATAGGCTGAAAGTAAAGCGCACGGACCTCGCGATCCGTGCGCTTCTGTTTGCAATCCGGTCGTTGATACGCGGGACTGTCTTAGCGCGCGTCGTAGTTGTGGTTCAAGACTTGGCGGACGGCTTTGTCGTGCGACACGCCGTTGCGCGTCAGTGCGCGATAGTCGTCGTGGGCGCGGGTGCCTTCGCTGACAGCGGAGGCGAAGGCTTTGAGGAAGCCGAGGAAGCCTGCGTAACGATGCTTTACCACCGGGTCGGCGGCGAGTTCGTCGGCATTGATGAATTGTGTGCTCATGATCATAATCCTTTTTTCGGCGGGTTGGTGCGGGGGCACGTCCCACTCGTTCGACTGGTATACCAGTGATTTGTGCAGTGCGGCATGGGTTCGACGATTGGTCCGCAATGCATGAATCGCATAGCTCGTGGTGTTCCAGGAGTGATTCGGGTGATATTTTGGCATAATTGTGCTTTTGCTATGCATTTAATGCATTCTTAACGGGCTGCGTATGGATCGAGCGAGGCAAGTGGTGAGCCGTTGGGCGGTGGACTGGAGTCGTGGTTTGGGGTGGGTGCTATGACGGGTGCGGTTGAGATCTGGCGGTTGCAGGCGCTTGAGGCCGAGATTGGTGACTGGCCATGGATCGAGGCGGGGATGGCGCGCGTCTTTAAGGCGGCTGCAGCGCGGTGGCCGGACGATCCTGAGGCTGCGACTGCGTTCCAAGAGTTGTGGCTTGGCGGGTATCTCAGGGATGATCGAGGCTTGGCGTATATCGCACTGGACGGGGCGCCTGTGTGTCAGGTGGTCGATG
>JABFRJ010000329.1 GCA_013141255.1 Hyphomicrobiaceae bacterium | reverse complement strand
TTACTGAAAGTGTTGCTATTGTAAGTCGCGCCCCAATTGAGCACGGGCACGTATGCACGAACAACGGGCGGCGTGTTGGCCATCCATGTCTGCACTGCCTTCAATTTTTGCTCAATCTCGGTTGGCACTTGCATTGCTTTGTACTCGCAGCATTAACGCCAACACATGAGCGTTATGATCGGACCATGTTTTTGGGCCAAGTCTTCTGGTCATTATTTTATGCGTTTTTTGGTTTTTGATCCGGACACAACGCAAGGCTACCGGAACCGCTGGTCCAAAGGTGAAGCAAACCACCAAGGATCGCGACATTTTTAAGTAACGGCCCGACGTGCCCCGGCGCCACATGGATACTGATCGTGATTGGAACCAAGGTTATAAAAAGTAACACCGCTGATAGCCGTGTAAGAAATCCCAACGCTAGGCAAAGTCCGAAAACAATAAATACGGCGCCGCTTAACCAGAGCAACAGCATCGGATCACCAATTGTGCGAACGATCCCAGACCAGGGAGACTCATTAATTCGCTCCAGCATCTCATTGGCGCGAAAGAAGTGCCCTAAGCCGCCAATGACGAAAATGAGGCTAATTGCGACCCGAAAGATGAGATGCGAAATCTCTGGACTTAGAGCAACGCGAGCGAGGTAGGTTTCAATGGTGCGATGCATTGTCTTGCGACCTTCTCAAGGTTTGGGCTGCGATCATTTGGTGACGGTTGGCTTCGCCATCCACTCACGCCCTTTAAGCATCGCCTTCCAATAGACCGGTGGTAGAATTCGCTCCTTCAGCCACCAAGCCGCACGCGACGGCTTCTTGCCGTTAATGATCAGACGCGGGAAGCTTGGCATGAGTTTGCCACCATAGCCGAATTCAGCCAGGACAATCTTCCCCCGCTCTACCGTCAGTGGGCAGGAGCCATAACCGTCATAGACTGCTGAACCGGGTTGCCCGCCCATATCGGCGAGGACATTATGCGCCACCACAGGAGCTTGTTTGCGCGCGGCGGCTGCCGTCTTTGCGTTTGGCGCAGAGCAAACGTCGCCAAGTGCATAAATATTGTCGAATATCTTGCTTCGTAGCGTGCCCTGATCGACGTCGACCCATCCCGCCGGATCAGCAAGCGGAGAGACACGAATAAAATCAGGTGCGCATTGCGGCGGCGTGACATGCATCATATCGAAGGCAGCCTCGATACGCTCTTCCGGTTGACCTGGAAGCGTCTTTTTGAACCAGGCCTTCTTTGCAGGCCCATCAACCGCGATAAGTGTGTGGTGGAAATTGAGCTTGGCATCGTAACGTTTGACGTATTCCATTAAGGCTGGAACGTAGTCAGCAACGCCAAACAACACACCGCCAGCGTTGTAAAAGTCGACATCGACGTTGCGCAACGCTCCTGTGCGATGCCAGTGATCTGCAGAGAGATACATTGCCTTTTGTGGCGCGCCAGCGCATTTGATGGGCATCGGTGGTTGGGTAAAGATTGCACGGCCCGATTTCAGTCCTCGCACCAATTCCCAAGTATAGGGCGCCAGATCGTAACGATAATTCGATGTCACGCCGTTGCGGCCGAGCGTATCAGTCAGGCCTTCAATACGCGCCCAATCGAGCTTGATGCCAGGACAGACGACCAAGCGCTTGTATTTAACGACGCGACACCCCTCCAGAAGCACAGCATCATTCTTGGGCTCAAAGGCAGTAACGGCGGCCTTGATCCATTTGACACCTTTGGGAATGACCGACGCCATCGTGTGGACGGTCGATGATACGTCGAATACGCCTGCGCCAACCATCGTCCATCCCGGTTGGTAGTAGTGTGTCTCAGTCGGATCAATTATGGCAATATCGAGCGCGGAATTACGCGCCAGCAAACTGGAGGCAACGGATATGCCGGCCGCCCCACCGCCAACAATCACGATGTCGTGGCGCACATCTGCGATATCCGTCGGCGTTCGCCCACCGTTTGCGATGTGTCGGACGATACCTGACATGTCGTACCCAGCTGCCTTGGTGGCCCCAACAATGTCGGCGAGTGGCAGACGATTGGATTCCGCTAGCGCCCACAACGACGCCGAACGCGTCCCCGTCCGGCAGAAGGCAAAGACTGGTTTAGGAAGTTCTCGCATAAGCTTGCCGAACGCGACCGCGTCGGCATCCGATATTTTTCCAGACACAACGGGTTGATGTTGAATTTTAATGTTCGCTGCGTTCGCCGCATCCTGAATCTCGCGAAACAAGGGCTGATCCGACGCCTCTGCGTCAGGGCGATGACAAACAATAGACTTGTAACCAGCTGCCTTGATGGCAACGACGTCAGTTGCTGAGATCTGTGGCGATACCGTCAGGTTATCATCTATCTTTTGGAAATTCATGAGATCTTCCTCACCCTATATTTCTTATTTTTTTCAGCACTGATCAATCGTAGATCAAAGACACTGTCAGCACTTAACTCACATTCGTCTCCGGTGCCGGCATCTTGCTGAAGTACCAATCGGTATAATCGTACCCAAGTTTTTTGCGCGCCCGGGCTTCGCCAATGGTTGCAGGAGGTGGAACAATGACGGGCTCGCCCGTCGTCCAACCTTCTGGTGTCGCAACTTTATTCTCGTCCGACATCTGCAGCGCCCCAAGCAGGCGCAAAAACTCAACAACCGACCGCCCGTTGGTCATTGGGTAATATGCCATTGCGCGCACCAGACCATCCGGATCGATAATGAACGTCGCACGCACTGCGGATGTATCGCTCGCGCCGGGTTGGATCATTCCATAGGCATGCGCCACGGCCATGCTGAGGTCATCAATGATCGGGAACGGAACTTCCACCCCGAACTTCTCTTCGATATTGCGAAGCCAAGCGATATGCGAATAGGTGCTGTCTATCGAAAGACCTAACAACTCGCAGTTCATTTTTTTGAATGTGTTGGCTTGCCGCGCAAAGGCGATAAACTCCGTGGTGCACACCGGTGTGAAATCGGCTGGATGCGAGAACAAAATGAGCCATTTGCCAACATAATCCTCAAGCGAACGAGGACCGTGGGTGGTACTGGCGCGAAAGTTTGGCGCCGCTTGGTTGAGACCTGGAAGCCGCGCCAGAGGTCTCGCACTCGACGTAGCTTGATGGTCTGACGCCGTCGCATCAACGGATGCTCTGATGCCTGCAACATATTTCTCATACATCTTTGGATCACAGGTCATAGCATCACTTCATTTTGAACCAATGAGCACGGCAACTCAGATGGGATCAGAGCCCATTTACCGGGACCTTGAGAAAGCGCTTACCGCTTTCGTCTGGCTCTGGCAGGTGACCTGCGCGTATGTTGACTTGGATAGAAGGAACAATCAGCTTCGGCATCCCGAGCGTTGCATCACGCGCTTCGCGCATGGTCACAAAGGCCTCCTCGGTAATGCCATCCTTCACATGGATACTATCGTCACGCTCAGCGCCGACCGTTGTTTCCCACTGAACTTGACGACCGCCAGGTGCATAGTCATGACACATAAACAGCCGAGTTTCGCGCGGTAAAGTCTCGAGAATCTTGCGCATCGACCGATAGAGCGTTCGCGCATCGCCTCCGGGGAAGTCAGCACGTGCCGACCCGCCGTCGGGCATGAAGAGTGTGTCACCTACAAAAGCTGCATCGCCGACAACATGTGTTGTGCATGCCGGGGTGTGACCGGGTGTGTGCATGACAACGGCCGTCATCGATCCAATTGCATAGATGTCTCCATCACGAAACAGCCGGTCGAATTGACTACCATCGCGTTGAAATGCGGTCCCTTCGTTGAAGACCTTCCCGAAGACGTCCTGCACCGTTGTGATATGCTCTCCAATGCCAATCTTGCCGCCGAGCTTGCCTTGGATGTAAGGCGCAGCTGACAAATGATCGGCGTGCGCATGGGTCTCAATCAGCCATTCAACTGTTAGACCATGGCTCACGACGTGAGCAATCAAACGATCTGCAGAGGCGTAACTGATCCGGCCAGCTGCATAATCGATGTCCATCACACTATCGATAATTGCACATGCATTAGTTGCCAGATCACGCACGACATAGCTAATCGTCGCTGTGTCAGGATCGTGGAAGGCAGTAACATCAGGCTGCACATTTGCATTAAGTGGGTAGGTCATAATTGTTGAGCCCTTCGTAAGTTTCCAACAAGGCGCGTCGTTCACAGCGCGAATTTAAGAGCAATTCCGACAGTAATCGCGCCCCAAATCATGGTATTGGCGAAGCTACGGAGGACTTGGCGGTGCTCACTTTCACCTTCGAGTCCAAAGGCACGACAAACGAGGTCGCCTGGCAGAAGAAACAAAGTCAGCATCGATCAAACTCCCGCACCTCACGCTTATCGCAAGGGGTTTGCCGCCGCGATTTGGCGGTTGCCTAATCATGCTTAGAGAGAGAGACGATGCAGGTCTGTGACAATGTCACCTTGAGCGTCGATCAACCATAACGCCGTCGCTACCGATCACGCGCCAGTTTCTCGAGTGCCGC
Source organism: Hyphomicrobiaceae bacterium (assembly GCA_013141255.1). Classification (GTDB taxonomy): domain Bacteria; phylum Pseudomonadota; class Alphaproteobacteria; order Rhizobiales; family Hyphomicrobiaceae; genus JABFRJ01. Next base: position 1,622 of record JABFRJ010000329.1, on the reverse strand, counting down.
ACGGTCTTCCAGGGTAATTGCACCCCGGATTGCGGTGATCCATTGTTTGCGCTGAAATTCAGCCAAAATGCGGCTTACCACCTCGCGCGCTGTCCCCAGCTCAGACGCGATCTGCTGCTGAGTTGCAGCAACTGTCTTGGTCCCAACCGATAGCTCCAATAGCTTCTCAGCTAGGCGAATATCCATGCGGCTGAATGCGACATCGTCAATTACTCTGAAGAGATTCGTTACCCGAACACTGAAGGCCGTGAATACAAACCGCCGAAACAAAGACGACTTGGCAATCAGATCATCAAACAAGTCGCGTGGAATGGCGACAGCTTGTATATCGGTTTCAGCAATGGCTTCTGCCAAATAATCCTCGTAACCCATGAGACATGCTGTTGTCAGCGCGCAGCTCTCGCCTGATGTCACCCGGTAGAGCACAATCTCACGCCCGCTCTCAGACACCTGCTGGACTCGGACGGTGCCTTCCAAGAGCAATAAAAACGCTTCAGGGGCCTGGCCTGGTCCATAGATCCGAGTTCCGCTCGGAAGCGACACGATCTTGGCCGCACGCAACAGCTGGCCTCGGATCTCAGCTGGGAGCCGAGCTAACCCTGCGAAATGTTCGATCCAGCTCTGATTAGAGACTATCACTGTGCTACACCCGCATCCGGCATCGTCTAGGTCACTCACACTTATCACAACGTCTGGCGATCCCCTACGACCAGTCAGTACGGTGGCCTCGACCAAGTCCGACTATTGAAGATCGCGTCGCGTCAGCACAACCTCCATCAGACGACCGACATTGTCGCGAATGCCAGCGCCTATTTCAAATGATACGTTTCGAGCTTTTTGCGTGAATATGCAGTACTGCATCACAGATCGCGTCGCCTATTGCAGTACCCACAAGGTCGTCGGCTTTGGCTTCGATACAAACCAAGTCTGGCAAGGCGGCGACGACGCGAGACGCTTCATCCATACCATCGTCGGCTGCATAACAACTTCGCGTAACGATTGTCGTAATTCCGGCGGCTGTGGCTGCGAGCAAACCATTGCGTGAATCTTCTACCGCGATACAGCGATCTGCAGTCAAATTCATCGTCTTTAGAACTGCGACATAGACATCAGGAGACGGTTTTTTATTGGGCACCATGTCGCCTGCGATTATTGTTGCGAAAATAGTCCGATACTCTGCACCAATCGTCGCCAACAGAAGACTTTCAACATTTGCCAAGGATGTTGTTGTGGCAATTGCAAGTCGCAAACCGCTGGCGTGGGCTGACCTTATCAAGTCGCGAACGCCTGGGCGAAGCACGCATGCACCCTGCGAGATGGCTTGGACGTAAATCTCTGTTTTGCGCCGGTGCAACGCGACGATTGCTGCGCTATCGCTTGCGAAGCCTTCGTCACCGCCTATTTCTCGCATATAGGTTGAGATGCGCTCCTTGCCACCCGTGACGAGCAAAAGACGTTTATATAAATCCGCGGTCCAAACCCATGGGAAACCCGCTTCCGCAAACGCTTGATTGAACGCAATACGGTGCGTTTCCTCAGTCTCGGCCAGTGTACCATCAACATCAAAAATGATTGCGTCGAGTGGCATAGGCGCTACCGTTGTGTTTGGGTCATTGACTTCA
>JABFRJ010000058.1 GCA_013141255.1 Hyphomicrobiaceae bacterium | reverse complement strand
GGACAGCAACGATCCTCTGCGCAACACGCGGACGACGCTGGCAAACTGGTTGGAGCGGGCATTCATTGCGCCCTACTTCGTCAACTACCATTTGGAGCATCACCTGGTGTTTTATGTGCCGGCCTACAATTTACCGCGCGTGCATCAGATCCTGATGGCGGGACCGTTGCGCGACCGGGTCGAGATTGAGCGGGGCTATGGGGCGGTGCTACGGAAGGCGACCACGCGGCCGCTAAGTGAGGACCGGCCCGGTGCGTTGGCGTCGAACGTCAGGCGGGCGCGGGTTGGTGCCGAGGTGGGCGACGACCAGCGGCGGGGTGGGTTTTAGGCTTGTTTTGGGGGCTAGATGGTTCAGCGGTAATGGGCTGCTCCATTTGATGTAGTTCCGTAGAGTTTGCCCTGCCGTCTGGGAGCGCGGCGGGCTTTCCCCCAAAACTTCGCCTCCCCTGCCCCATTCATGCCGCCTTCAGCCTCGACATGGCAGGAGGTCGCGGTAGAGTGCGAGCGACCCGCTGGGCGCATAGCACTCTCGAACTTGCAGTCTCGAACTTGGGGGTAAGTCTGCCCCCTCCCCTCACGCCGGATTTCCGGCCACATAAGGCCGTTAAAGCGGAGCATGAGCACGACCGAGCCAAAGCCAACTGCGACGGAGACGGCTGCACTAGGCGTAACCGAGGTGAGCGAGAGCGGGAATTTCAATCTCGATCTGTCGGTGGCGAAGCGATTTCTGACCTTTGCTGGCGCGTTCTGGAGCGGATCAACAGCGCGGCAGGCATGGTTGCTGACGGCTGGGTTGGCCGCGAGCTTGGTGCTGTCGACCTACATCACCGTGCAGATGAACCACTGGAACCGCTGGTTCTTCGACGCGCTCGAAAAAAAGGACGTCGCGACCGTCAAGCAGGCGATCTTGGTGTTCTTCGGCATCATCGTGTGCATGGCGGCAATTGGCGTCGCCATCGTCATCACGCGCGAGACGTTGCAGGTGCGGTGGCGGGCGTGGTTGGTCCAACGCCTGATCGGCACATGGCTAGAGCGCCAAAAATTCTATCATCTGAATGCGAGCGGCACGGAGCCGCCAAACCCTGAATACCGGATCTCGGACGATACGCGGTGGGCGACGGAGGTGTTGGTTGATCTCGGCATCGGGTTGTTATCGGCCGTCATTGGCGGGGCAGCTTTCATTGCGATTTTGTGGAGTGCGGGCGGGGCGCTGACCATTGGTGGCGTGACGATCCCGGGCTACATGGTGTGGGCGGCGCTGATCTATGGCGTGTTGGCCTCGACGCTGATGGCGTGGATTGGGAGGCCGTTGGTGGGCCGCGTCGGTCAGAAAAATGAGGCGGAGGGGTATTTCCGCTTCGCCATGATGCGGCTCAGGGACAACGCGGAGAGCGTGGCGCTGATGCGGGGAGGCGCGGCGGAGCAGGCGGTACTCAAGCGCTTCTATGATGGCGTGGTGGAACGCTGGCTCAAAGTTGTGCGCAGCCATGGTCATGTGACGTGGATTACTAACGCGTCGGGGCCGATGATACCGATCGTGCCATTGCTGTTTGCAGCGCCGAAGTATTTGTCGGGCGAGTTGTCGTTGGGCCAAGTGACGCAGTTGGCTGCGGCTTTCGTGCAGGTGCAGATTGCGATCTCGTGGGTGGTCGATAATTATAACCGCATCGCGGAATGGTATGCGTCGGCGCGGCGCGTGATGGATATTGTGATGGCGAGCGAGGCGATTGAGGCGCAGATGCCGGCCAAGGCGCATGTGGCAACGGCTGCGTCGGGAGACGCGCTGGCGTTGCAGGGCATTGCGCTGGCTGATGCCGAGGGGCGCGTGTTGCTGAGGCCGTTTGATTTAGCGCTTAAACCTGGGATGGCGGTGCATATCGCGGGGGCGTCGAGTACGGGCAAGTCGACGCTCGCGCGCGTATTGGCTGGGTTGCAGTCGCCGTCGAAGGGGACAGTGGCGCTGAAGCCTGACGCGCAATTGATGTTGGTGCCGCAGAAGGCGTACATCCCGCTCGGGACGTTAGAGGAAACGCTGACATTTCCGAAACTCGACGCGCGCATTGCGCGTGCCGATCTAGTGGCGGCGCTGGATGCTGTGGGGCTTAGTGCGCTGGTGCCACGCTTGGGAGAGACGCAGCGGTGGGATCAGTTGTTGAGCGCGGGTGAGCGGCAACGTCTCGCCGTTGGGCGCGCGTTCATTGCTCAGCCTGATGTGCTAGTGCTTGATGATGCGTTGTCGGCGCTGGATGAGCGGGCGCAGGCTGACATAGTGACGTCGCTACGGCGGCTCAATCCGAAACTCGCACTGCTTTCTTTTGCGCAACGGCCGGCGGCTGTTGGCGTGTTCAATGCCGGTTATCACCTCACGCGTCGCGATGACGGCGGTGAGTTGGTTGCCGACACGGCTTTATCTGATCCATCACTTTCCAAGGAGCGGCCCGTGCTGGCCGGACATCATGGCTAAATTGAATTATTGGAATGCAACGTGGTCTCTCGATGAGAAGCAGTGCCCGTGTGACATCCACTTTCTTGATTATCTCAAGGAGAAGGCCGTCAAAGGCAAAGACGTGTTCCACATGGGCACCGGCAATCATCACATCATCGGACTTGAGACGGCGAAGGACGGTTCCGGCAATCATGTGTTTGGGATCACGGCGTCAAAGGAAGAGTACGACGATTATGTAAAGCTGCTGATCGACAATGCGCGGCTCGGGTTCAGCTATAAGTGCTACTTCGGCGACATCTATCAGATCGACCGTCGCTTGATGCCGGATTTGGATTTCGCGACGTTGTTCCACATTGGCGAATACCGGACGGCGGAAAACGATAAGTACGGCGCGTTGACAGACGACGAGATGACGTTTGTGCTGGCCGACAAACTTCGGCCGGGTGGGGAGATCCACTTTTACACCGGCTCGTTTGCCTACGATAAGGGCCTGGCTGCGGGCAAGGCGTTGGTGGCGAAGCGGGGCTTTACCGATGCTGGCATTTACAAAACGCTGCACATCTTCCGCAAGGGCAAGTGACGGGGTCGGGCGCGAACCGCTTTGCCCGAGTTGCAGGTGCGTCGCGTCGTGACTTAGAGGCGCCTTCGTTGACTTAGACGGCGCTCGCGACTTTGCGATCAATGCGACCTGTGCTTAGAACACGGCAGATGCGAGCACCGCATCTGCCGCTCCATTTCTAAATAGTCGAAGTGAACTCTGCCGTGAACCAAATCAAAAACAAGCTGACGACCTCGCAGGTTTATATCCGATCGCTCAAGCTGCTCGATCACGAGCGGACTTTGGCTGCGGTGTTGGTGCTGGCGGGCATGGCGATTGCGGCGGTCCAAGTGTACGAACAGGTGCTGTTCGGTTGGGTGGTGGACGCGCTGTCGAAGGGCGAGGGTGCATTTCCGATCATTGGCATGTGGGCGGCGCTTGGATTGTTCGGCATCTTGGCCAGTGTGATCGTGGCGGTGGCTGCGGATCGCATGGCGCATCGCAATCGATTAAACGCGATGGGGCTTGCCTTTGAGCGCGCGATCACCTTGCCAATCAGCTATCACGCGGAGAAGGGTTCGGGCACCGTGGTGCGGAACGTGCTCTCGGGCACGGACCAATTGTTCTGGTTGTGGCTGTCATTCCTACGCGAACAATTGACGGCGATTGTCGGCATCGCGCTTTTGATCCCAACGGCGCTCAGTATGGATTATCGCATGGCGGGCGTTCTCGGCGTTCTCGCCATGGTTTATCTGGCGCTCAATGTCATTGTCATCAACAAGACCAGCGAGGGCCAGTCGGCGGTCGAGCAGTATCATACCAACGTGTTTGGTCGGGTCGGCGATGTGCTTGGCAACGTCACTGTGGTGCAAAGCTATACCCGGCTCAGCGCCGAAATGCAGGCCATGCGCTCGATCATGGGCGATCTGCTTAAGGCGCAGTATCCCGTGCTGACATGGTACGGGCTTTTGACGGTGCTGACGCGAGCGGCGGCGACGATCACAATGGTTGTCGTGTTTGCGCTTGGCGCCGTGCTGGCGAGCCGCGGCGAGATCACGGTTGGCGGCATCGTTTCATTCGTGGGCTTCGCTAATTTACTGATTGGCAAATTGGACCAACTGTCGGGCTTTGTCGTGCGCACCTATCAAGCCGCGCCGACACTCCGGTCGTATTTTGAATTGATCGATGCCAAGGAAGGCGTGATTGAAAAGGCTGGGGCCATTGACATCGGCAAGGTTGAGGGCCGCGTCGTATTTGACAAGGTGTCGTTCCGTTATGGACCAGGTAGCCAAGGGGTGTTTGATCTGGATTTTGAAGCCGCGAAGGGCAAGACGGTTGCATTCGTTGGACCAACAGGCTCGGGCAAGACGACGACGCTGGCACTGTTGCAGCGCATCCGTGAGCCTGACGCTGGCGTGATTTATGTCGACAACACGGACATTCGCGACACAACGCTGTCGTCGCTCAGACACTCGATTGCTGTTGTGTTTCAAGATGCTGGATTGTTTAATCGTACCATTCGCGAAAACATCCGCGTTGGCAAACCGGATGCGACGGATCAAGAGGTGGAACGTGCCGCACGGTTGGCGGAAGCGCACGACTTCATCATGCGCAAGACCGATGGCTACGACTTCTTGATTGGTGAGCGCGGCGTGGCCTTGTCGGGTGGCGAGCGGCAACGGCTGGCGATTGCACGAGCGATTTTGAAAGATGCGCCGATCCTGATTTTGGACGAAGCGACGAGTGCGCTTGATGCGGAAACCGAGGGTAAGATCAAACGGGCGCTGGATGCGCTGCGCGAGGGGCGCACCACGTTTATTATTGCGCACCGACTGTCAACGGTGGCTGACGCGGATATAATCCTAGTGCTGGATCAGGGGCGCATTGTCGAGCGGGGCACATTCAGGTCTTTGGTTGCGGACCGTGGTTTGTTTGCGCGGTTGGTTGCGGAAGGTGGATTTACCGAGCCGACAAAGCCAGACGAGGACGACGCGCCTCAGGCTTGATGCGGGTTGGCTTGATGCGGGTTGGCTTGAGGCGGGTTGAATTGCAGAGGCGGAGAGTGTGATGCCTATTCCATCGGTCACGGGACTTGATCATGTCGTGGTGGTTGCGCGTGATCTCGACCATGCTGAGGCACAGTGGCGGCGGCTTGGCTTTACGATTAGCCCACGTGGCGTGCACAGTGCGCACATGGGGACGGCCAATCACACCATCATGCTCGGCGAGGACTATCTCGAATTGATGGGCGTGCTGACGGCGACTGAGCGCAACGCGCCAATGCGGGAGATGTTAGCGCGGACGGAAGGTATTGACCGAGCCGCGTTCACGACGCTTGATGCGCAGTTGGGTGTTGACGCTCTTAAGGCGCGTGGGTTGACCGATAGCATTGGTCCGATTGGGTTCAGTCGACCGGTGAAACTTGCTGACGGGCGCATGACGGAGGCGAAGTTTGACACGTTTCAATGGCCACTGTCGGAGCGTCCAGGTGGCCTTAGGATTTTTGCCTGTCAGCATCATTCGCGCGATGCTGTGTGGTTGCCGGAACTGACGACCCACGCCAATGGCGCGCTGCGGATTCGGCACATCGAGATGCTGAGCACTGATCCAAAAGGTTCGGCTGAGCACATGAGCCGATTGATTGAGCAACCGGTGGCACGTCATGCGGACGGGGCATATGTGGTCGTTAGTGGCGGGACGCGCGGCGCGTTTCATTTTGTCGACCAAGCAATGTTTGTGGCACGGCATCGCGGCGTACCGCTGGATGGGCTATCGACGGCGGGCGGGGCGGCGCTTTCGCTTGGATGCCGGAGCCTTGACGAGACCAGCGCCGCGTTGGATGCGCTTGGGGTTGGCCCGACCGCGTCGAGCGTGTCAGTTGCGCCCGCCAACGCCAACGGGGTCGTGGTCGAGTTTGTGGTCGACTAAGTCGGCGTTGTCGTTGACGGCTTGGCTGCGGATTTCGGTTCGGACGCGTAGACGTATGAGAATGCCCAACCCATCAACATCCAGAGTGGGATAGCGGCCCAGGCTCGCATCAGCCCAGGTGAGGTCGAGAATGGGAAGAGGCGGATCGCCAACGTCAAGCTTGCACCAATGAGCACTAGGTTGCGTGGCGACGCCAACATATG
>JABFRJ010000026.1 GCA_013141255.1 Hyphomicrobiaceae bacterium | reverse complement strand
CCTATGAAGAACCCGACGACGCTTACGCTGTCATCGGCGTCACCTCAGATGGCGGCGCGGCTTTTGTGGCACCAGAAGAACAACGCCAAGGTCAAAATCGCATGCTGAGCACGGGCCGCGGCCTCAATTGATCTGAATTCGTTCGACTTAACGGGGCGGCTGGCCGGACGTGCATTCAAATACTGTGAAAAAAAAACGCTCACCAATGTGCGCGCTTTTTTGTTCTTTGAAGCGGGCGTCGGCCTTTATGGCGCCGACTCTGTTGCATCAGTCGCGGTAGCGGTCTGCGCGTTCGCACCACACAGGTGACGATAAAGGACCGCAATGATGTCACGTGCCACTGGATTGGCTAGGCTGTAATGCACGAAGTGTCCCTGTCGCTGCGAGCTAACCAAGCCGTCGAGGCGAAGCCGAGCTAAATGCTGAGACGCAAGACTCTGACGCATTCCACTCGCGTCGCAAATTTCGGTAACTGTCTTTGGCCCCTCGGTCAGCAGGCACAGCATAAGTAGACGATGCGAACTCCCAATCGAGCGCAGCAACTCCGCTGCCTTTTCGGCTGTTTCCTGCATCGACTGCAGCCCATCACGGCCAAACGGATGATTGTCCGGCAACGGCGCCAGCTCGTCATCGATCTCAAGGGCGGTGGGAGCTATCAGAGTGTTCGTCATTGATCGCAAAAAAAACGAGGGTGAACAAGGAGGTTGGACTATTGGGCCTGCGGCAACGGCAGCACCGAGTTCGGCGCTGTTTCGGCACGGCGTTTGGGTTGATCAGAACGCTGCGCATCCCGCGTCCTTTTAGGGGTAGGCACTTTCGCTAGCGCGGGCAACCCCTTCTGCAGCTTCTTGGTAATCTTCTCGCTATCTTCCGCTTCAGGCTTGAGCGTCAGCGCCTGCTCCCACTGGAAACGCGCCTCGTCCAAGCGTCCAGCCCGCCAGAAAGCGTCTCCAAGATGATCGTTAAGAACGGGGTCATCCGGGCGGAGTTCCACAGCCCGTTCTAACCACTTCACGGCGTCCTTGAAGTTGCCAAGCCGATAATGGGCCCACCCCAAGCTATCGACAATATAGCCGTCGTCAGGCTTTAGCTTCACAGCTTTCTCGATATATCCAAGCGCTTGCTTTAAATTCTTCCCCTGATCGACCCAGGAATACCCAAGATAATTGAGCACGGTTGGTTGGTCAGGGCTCAGCTTCAACGCAGTTTGCAGGTCAGCTTCCGCCAACGGCCAACGCTTAATCCGCTCATACGAGGTTCCGCGCGCATAGAAATAGTTCCAATGCTTGGCGTCCGGCTTGCCGATCAATTGAATGGCGCGCGAGTAGTATTGGACAGCCTCATCGAAGCGCTTGTGCCCCCGCATAATCGAACCGAGCGCATCAAGTGGTCGCAAATCGGTGGGATCGCGCTCCGAAACTTTTTCGAGCAACGACTTTGCTTCATCAACCTTTTCGAGTTGGTTGAGATTGAACGCCTTGCGAATATCAACAGCCGTCTCAAACGGTGTACCCGGCGTAATGCGATCATAAACTTCGATCGCGCGTTCGTAGCTTTTTGTGTTTTCATAAACATTCGCCAACGCCGCCAGTGCAAACGGGAACGAGGGCTCAAGATAGAGCGCATATTGCAGGAACAAAACGCCAGGGCCGACACCGCCTTCACCCGCAAGCGCCTCACCGAGGCCAAAGAACGCTTCTGCCAAACCTTGTGACGCCGTTGTGATCAAGAAGGTCGGCTTGTCTCCAGCCGCGATCTGCGTCAGCAACGCCCGAGCCGTGGGATGTCCTTCGCCGCGTTGCTTATCGAGATAGGTTTGCAACAGTTTCTGCGCGCCTTTGGCGTCCCCGCCAGCAGCCAAATGCGATGCAAAGGCCAGTGTCGAACGCAGCGAACGCTGATCGCCGGCAAACATGCGATCATACGTCGTGCGTGCTTCCTGCCGTCGACCACCTACATCCGCCATTAAAGCGCGGTGATACCGCACCAACGTCGAGGCCCAATCCGGCATCTTCGTCGTGTCGAGCAGTTCCAGCGCCTCTTTCGTTTTGCCTTCGGCCACACGAACCCAACCGCGCGCCAAAAGCGCCGTTAGTTCACCGACCGGGTTATCCGCCGAGGCTTGGAAATGAACATTCGCGCTATCAAGCTTTCCAGCCTTGAAATCTTTCAGGCCCAGCAGCATCCGCGCCATACGATGTGTCGGCACTGACTGGAGCAGATCAGCCGCCAGCACTTCCGCGCGCGGCCAATTGGCCTCCATAGCTTCCATTTCGAACGCTTGTGTCGCTAGCTGATCATTTTTCTGATCATGGCTCAGAACGCTTGAGTAAAATGACGCGGCAGCCTGGCTATCAAATTGCCCTCGGGCCAGCCTCGCAGCCAAATAGCCACCGAGCTGCGACCGCATTTCGGGAGGTTTTTCAGCCGCATGCGCAATCTTGACGCCGCCAAGCGCGAGCCCGGCTAGGCCGACCACAGCAGCCAGCGCGACGCGCGAAGTGCGCCCCATAACGGAGCAACCAAAACGGCGGCTGCTTTCAAGGACTTGCGACATGCAACCTCACGCTGCGAAAAAGGACGGCGCCAACACCGACCGAATGCCATCGTTAGCAAAATTCGGCAGGCCATGCGACCGATAAAGAACCGTATTACCAGACTTTTTTGCCGCCAATGGACGTCAACCGCGCCCTCGATTTAGTCACACACGACCACCATCGGGCGACAATCCACCGAGAATACGGCAGAACAGCGCCGTGTCGATATTCCCGCCACACAGGATCACCCCCACCCGCTTTCCAATCATACGGTCTCGCTCGGACATTAGACCAGCCAGAGGGGCTGCGCCCGCACCCTCAGCAACATTATGGGTATCCTGGAAATAGGCGCGAATGGCGTCGGCAATGGTGGCGTCCGTCACGCGCACGATCCTGTCCGCGCCCCTCCGGATAATCGCCAGCGCCTCAGCATCCGGAACACGGACAGCGATGCCGTCGGCAAACGTGTTTACGCTGTTCACTGGCACCACATGCCCCGCCTCAAACGACAGCGCATAGGCATCCGCCTGATCCGAAACAACGCCAACCACTTTGGTCTTTAGCCCCAGCAGATCTCGCGCTTCGATCACCCCGCAAATGCCGGATCCCAACCCAATCGGCACATAGACAGTATCAAGGTCTGCTACGGCACGAAAAAACTCAAGCGCGTACGTTGCAACGCCTTTGACGAGTGCGGGATGAAACGACGGTACGAAGTATAGCCCCTCAGCAGTCGCTTTCGCCTGCGCCGCCTCTTTGGCTGCGTCGAAGTCAACGCCGTGCTCGAACAGTTCCGCCCCAAACGCACGCATAGCCGCATTCTTTTCAATCGAGTTGCCATGCGGCACGTAGATCACTGATCGAAGCCCCGCGCGTCGCGCCGCCAGAGCAATCGATTGCCCGTGATTGCCCCGCGTCGCCGAAACGACACCCGTCACGTCGGGGCGTGTGCGCTTCAGCTCATCCATGAACACAAGCCCACCCCGCACTTTGAACGCACCCGTCGGAGTGTGGTTCTCGTGCTTGACCCATACCTCCGCGCCCGTGCGTTTAGCGAGCAACGGCCACGCGTATTGTGGTGTCTGCGGTACCGTCACGTGCACAAAGTCAGCAGCAGCTTCGAGCTCGCTCAGCGTGAAAAGTGCCATCAGGAAAGTCCTTAAAATGAGTGTGGCGCGCAATAAATGCGCCGGATCGATGCAGTCCTTTACCCGATATTTACCGAGTTCGCGCAACCCTAGAATTGCAAATGTGTTTATGCCGAGCCAACGGACGCAGTCGCAGCGACGAGCGCCAACCTTGGCCCCAAAGAAGGTTGTCGAGTTATGGTGATGCGTTTTTCGTCTGCCGCTCAGCGCGGTAAAAGTCTAATGCCAGTGGCTGTTGCGGCCCTCGCCCTCGCCGCTTGCGGCCATCGCCACGAGGCCGAGCCAGAGACTTATGTTTCGATCAAAGATCAGCCCCAAGTCGCCGCGCCCGCACCGATCCCAGCCGTCAAACCCCCGCTGGTAAAGTCAGCGTCGCGCCAACGCTTAGGCGGTCACGTACCGACAGAATCAGACCGCGGCGCATCTCCGAAGCCACGTGTCGTCACCAGTTCTGACATTTCAAATTCGTATGTCGCAGTTCCGCGCGCGCCAAAAGCTCAAGCATCGCTTAAGCCAGCGACTGAGCCAGTGAAGATGGCGGCCAGGGACGTATCGCCTATCGTCAAGGACGTGACACCGAAGTCTGACCCGAACAAAGCAGAAGCGCCGAAGGCACCGCAAGTTGCCGCTGTTCCAATGCCACCGGCCAATACGCCAGCGCCGGTAGTACCGAAAGCAATTGTTGTCGAACCCGCGCCCGCCAAAGTCGCGGCAGTTCCAGCGCCGACGGCAATCCCAGCCCCGCCAATCGTCACACCAAAGGTCGAGCTGATCCCGGCCCCCATGTCTGACGCATCGCCGACCAATAGGGCAGCCAAAGCCCCAGCAGTCGCGCCGCAAGCACCCATCGTTGCGCCGAAAATGATTGCCAAAGCTGGCGACACGGCTCCAAAACCGTCGACCAAAACCACAAGCTTGAGTGACCAGGTGCGCATCAAAGACGCGCTTGATCGTGCTGATATGTTCTTGAAGACCGGCCAAGTCCCCAACGCACGCGCTCTGTTGCAAGACGCAGCCCGCGGTGAAAACGCAGATCTATTGACCGCACTCGCAGCAACCTATGACCCCATCGTGCTGGTCGATTATCCATCTGCCGCCAAATCAGCCGACCCCAAGCGCGCAGTCGAACTTTACGAAGTCGCGATTGCCAAGGGCTCGGTCGCTGCCAAAGAGCGCATGAGTAAACTCAAAGAACAAATGTCCAAAGTGCAGTAAGCAACAACCACCCAATGAAACGAAATCAAAACGGCCGGGAAATTTTCCCGGCCGTTTCTGTGTTACATTACATCCCTGGATAATTCGGCCCGCCACCACCTTCAGGCACCGTCCAAAGAATGTTCTGGCTTGGATCTTTGATGTCGCAGGTTTTGCAATGCACGCAATTCTGCGCATTGATTTGAAAACGCGCCGAGCCGTCGTCATTCTTGACGACTTCATACACCCCTGCCGGACAGTATCGCTGCGCTGGTTCGGCAAATTCCGGTAAATTAATCCGGATCGGCACTGACGCATCTTTCAAACGCAGATGCGCCGGTTGATCTTCCTCGTGGTTGGTCGCCGAAAATGAGACGCTGGTCAGACGGTCAAACGTCAACACGCCATCTGGTTTCGGATAGGCGATTGGCTTGTATTTGGCCGCATGCCCCGTCGACGCTGCGTCGGTCTTTTTGTGCTTAAGCGTATAGCCAAGCCCCACGCCCTTGAAGATGGTGTTCAACCACATATCGAGCCCGCCGAGCGGAATGCCGATCACCGCACCAAAGCGCGACCACAGCGGCTTCACATTGCGAACGCGCTTCAAATCAAGCGCAATCGGGCCATTTTTAACGGCGATGTCATAATCGTGCAGCGTGTCGTGCGCGCGTCCCGCCGTCAGCGCTTCGGCAATCGATTTCGCTGCGTGAATGCCAGACAGAATTGCGTTGTGGCTGCCTTTGATGCGCGGCACATTGACGAACCCCGCCGAGCATCCGACAAGCACGCCGCCAGGGAATGCCAGCTGCGGGATCGATTGCCACCCGCCTTCGGTGATCGCACGCGCACCATAGGCCACGCGGCGTCCGCCCTCGAGCGTCGAACGCACCATTTCGTGCGTTTTGTAGCGCTGGAATTCTTCGTAAGGGGAGATGTACGGGTTTTCGTAATTCAAATGCACAACGAAACCGACCGACACCAAGTTTTTGCCGTAGTGATAGAGGAAAGAGCCGCCGCCAGTGCGATTATCTAGCGGCCATCCAAACGTATGTTGCACCAATCCAGGGTTATGCTTCTCAGGTTTAACTTCCCAAAGTTCTTTGATGCCAATGCCGAATTTTTGTGGCTCACATTTGGCGTCGAGCTTGAACTTCCCCATTAATTCTTTCGCCAACGATCCGCGCACACCTTCGCCGATCACCGTATATTTGCCGCGTAATTCCATACCGCGCTGATAGC